>NZ_JAZDRJ010000013.1:0-112325 GCF_047501535.1 Achromobacter sp. F4_2707 | reverse complement strand
GTAAGGAGGCGGGCAGTCAAGCCTGGCTTTCGAGGTCCGGCCGGGGGCCGGACTGCCCTTGCCCACACCCCCACCGGGGCGGGCGCAAAACTCGCGCGATCGGACAGCCCCCGGCTGTCCGAAAACGCCGCGCTCAAACAGTTGCGCCCTTGAGTCCCCGTTGGGGTTGCGGGCGGCGGCTCTCCAGAATGGGCTTGTCTGCCCGCCTCCTTACTGGCCTTTTGTTGGGGTGGTTCTAACCGGGTCTAGGGCTTGGGAGGTGGGTGGTGTTTTGGTGAGTGGGTGGTTCTAACTGCGTCTACGGCTGGGCAGAGGGCTTCTGCTGCGTCTATCAGGCGGGGGCCGGGGCGGTATAGGGCGTCGGGGTTGGCGATGTGAATATGGCCGTTGAGGGCGGCGGGCAGGCCGTAGGAGGCCCAGCGGTGGCGGATTTCGTCGGGGGCGCTGCCGGGGTGGCCGGTGGCGATGATGAGTTGCGGGTTCTGTACCAGCACGCTTTCCACGGAGACGCGGGGTGCGGGGATGCCGGTGGAGGCGTAGAGGTTGGTGGCGCCGCAGATGCGCAGGGCGTCGTTCAGCAGCGGGTCGTCGCCGATGGTGTAGAGCGGCTTGCTGCCGACTTCAATGAATACGTTGACTGGCGCGCGCTGTGCGTACTGGTTTTCCAGGGCGTTGATGCGGGCTTCCAGGTGGGTTGCCGCTTCATTCGCGGTGGTTGCGCTGTCCAGCAGTTGGCCGATGCGGCGGATGTCGGCGGGAATGTCGCGTAGCGTCAGGGGGCGCGAATACAGCATTTGCGCGCCCATTCGTTCTGCCAGGGGTTCGAGCTGCAGGGCCAGCCCCGAACGCAGCCAGCCTATCAATGCCGTGGGCCGCAGCATGATGATGCGTTCCTGGTTCGCAGTAATGCCGTCGCCCACGCGGGGGATGGCGTTTGCGGCGGGTGGGAAGTCGCTGGCGGTGACGGTGCCGACGATGTGCTCGCCGCCCCCGGCGGCAAAGACCATTTCGGTGACATGGGGGGTGAGGGTGATGATGCGGTGAGGTTTGTCGGCCCCGGTTTTTGTTTGTTGGACGGCGATGTCGGCGCGCGCGGAAAGCGGGCCGACAATCGCCGCGAGCGCCAGGGCGGCGATTGCCAGTCGTTTTGCCCGGCGCGGCTGGGCGCTTTTTGCCTGCCAGCGCATGTGGGCAGGCAAGTGGAGAGCCCCGGCGGCGGCCGTGGCGGCTTTCCGCCGGAGCGCCCGGGCCAGGATGGCGGCCCGGGTGCTCCGGGTTGGGTTTTTGTGTGTTTGAGACACGTTTACCCGGCCCTACATGCGCACCGAAAGGTTTATGAAGAAGTTGGAGCCCGGGGTTTCATAGCCGTAGAGGTTGTTGTAATCCTTGTCGAGTATGTTGTTCCAGCGGACTTGCACGGCCACGTTGCTGCTGAAGTCGTAGCCTGCGGTCAGGTTGACCAGGCTGTAGCCGCCTACCCTGACATTATTGGCTGCGTCGTCATAGCTGTGACCGGTGAATTGGTATTCAGCCCCTACACGCAGGTCGTTGTAGCGTTGTTCCGCTGCGATCAAGTATTGCTGCTGCGCGCGGCGTTGGAGGCGTTTACCGGTTTCGTCGTTGCGGGGGCGCATGAAATCAGCTGTGCCACGCAGCGTGGTGTTTTCCCATTCATAGCCTGCGGTCAGTGTGGCACCGCGTATCGTGGCGCGGTTGATGTTCTCGGGCAGCCAGGCGTTGGCCGGATTGCCAATAATCAGGTCGCGTATTTTGTTCTGGTAGATGGTGGCGCCCAGGTTCAGACCGTCTTTCTGGTAACGGGCATGTGCTTCAAAGTTGCGGGATTTTTCCGGCTTGAGGTCGGGGTTGGCGACCCAGGGACCATACAAATCGCGCATGTTCGGGGTTTTGAAGCCGGTGCTGCCGGCAATGCCCACTGTCCAGGCGTCGGTGATGGCCAGGTCATAACCCAGGCCGCCAGTGACTTCATTGCCATAGCCGCTGACGTTATCGTTGCGCAGGCTGGCCTGCAGGCTATGACGGCCGAAACGGCCGTTATAAACCGCACCGACAGAGTTCGTATTACGCTGGGTGACCTCTATTCCGTCGTTGTTGGTGGGGCGTTCTTCAAGACGTTCTACGTAGGCCGCTATCTTGTGGTTGTCTGTCAGCTGGAAGTTGTTCTGCCAGCTATAGCTGCGTTGCAGACTGGTGGAAACGGAGTCCCAGGC
The DNA here is from genome assembly GCF_047501535.1 of Achromobacter sp. F4_2707. Lineage (NCBI taxonomy): Bacteria > Pseudomonadati > Pseudomonadota > Betaproteobacteria > Burkholderiales > Alcaligenaceae > Achromobacter > Achromobacter sp. F4_2707. Next base: position 110,094 of record NZ_JAZDRJ010000013.1, on the reverse strand, counting down.
GCGGTCATCGTAAGACTCTTTGCTCAGTCCGAGGCGCAGCACGCTTTGCCACTTGGCGGTAATGGTATTGGTGCTGGTGAGGGAATAAGCCTGCTGGCGCGTCAGTGCATAAGACGGCTGGCTGGCCCAGTCGCCTGCGTCGTAATCGCCATTGATATAACTGTTGTAGAAGCTCAGGCCCAGATGCTGGCCTTCCGCCCAACGATAGCCCAGCGAGCCAGCCAGGCTGTGCTGGTTGTAGCCGTCCTTATCCTTGTAGTAGCTGTTGATGTTGTCGGGGTTGGTAGCTTCGTAACCGCCGCTATCGGCCATGCTGGCTGAAATTGAGTAATCCCAGCCTGCCGCTGCGCCAGAAAACCCGGTGGAGGACTTGAAGGTTTCATGGGAGCCGAAACCCATATTTCCCCAGGCTGAAAACGGACGGTCCTGCTCGCCTTTGCGGGTAATGATGTTGATGACGCCGCCAATGGCATCGGAACCGTACAGGCTGCTGGCTGCGCCGCGCAGGATTTCAATGCGTTCAATGGCGGCGGGGTCAATGGCGTTCCAGTGGACGCTATCATTGAAGGAACTGTTGATGCGCATGCCATCAACCATCACCAGGGTATGGTCTGTGTTGGCGCCACGCAGCATGATGCCGGTCAAGGTCTGCGGCCCGCCACTATTGGTGATCTGCACACCCGGCTGGCGCGACAGAATCTCGGCGACGCTGTCGCCGCCCGCGCGCTGCAGCTCTTCGCGGCCGACAACGGTGATGTCGCCCATCGCATCGTCCAGCGCCTGGGGTGCGCGGCTGGCCGTGACGACGATGTCATCCAGCTGAGGCACTGCGTTCTGGGCAAATACAGACAGGGGGGAAATACAGAAGGCAACGGCGATCGCGCGCCGCAATGGGTGCAGAGGCATGAGGATCCCTTGAAGATGTGCGTCCCCGCACATCAGTAAGCATGAGTATGGCGCCCGTCAGCGTGATGGACGGCGGGGGCCGTCCGGGCACGAGAGCGTGGCGGGTTCAGGGGCGATCCAGGCCGGTATCGGGCTGGCATGCGGCTGTGTGGAGCAGCGTTGCATGCACACCGTTGCGGGGGCAGCACATCCCGTCGTTCATTGCTTGACTTATCGCGCGAAGCCGGCGCGCATTTGCGCTTCAGGCTCGTTGAACCACTGCGTGAGTTCTGTCGGCGATGACGACGTCTGTTTCCCGTTTGACTTCCTCCAGGCGGGGTTGAATCCGCGCCGGGAAGCACCTTTTTCGACGGCTGAAAGTATACAAGAGAATGGGGTCTGTCCCGGTTTAAGGGAAATGTAAGGATATAGCCCTTGGTGGGGTAGGGTGAATGGGTCTGACTGGGGCGGGTAGCGACGATACAATGTCGTTTTACTTTAAACGTCAACGTCGGGCGTGCCGGTTCAGGGGGGTCTGGATGGGCGGCGTTCCGGCTCTGGGTCTATTTCAGTGAATTATCCCGCATTGCCTTATCCGATTTCTTCGTACACGCATGGCGCCGAGTTTGTGCGCCGGCTTGGTCAACGCATCCTGATTCTGGATGGCGCGATGGGGACGATGATTCAGCGTTACAAGCTGGCGGAAGGGGATTTCCGCGGCCAGCGGTTCGCCGAGCATAGTCGGGATGTTAAAGGGAATAACGAGCTGATTTCCCTGGTGCTGCCGCACATCATCACGGAAATTCACAAGCAGTATCTGGAAGCGGGCGCCGATATTATCAGCACCAATACCTTTGGCGCGACGGCAATTGCTCAGTCCGATTACGACCTAGCCAGCATCGCCTATGAACTCAACCTGGAATCGGCCAAACTGGCGCGGGCCGCTGCGGATGCTTTCAGCACCCCCGAGTGGCCGCGTTTTGTGGCGGGTGTGATGGGGCCGCAGCCGCGTACTGCCTCAATTTCTCCCGATGTGAACGACCCGGGCGCACGTAATGTCACCTTTGAGGAATTGCGCGACGCTTACACGGAGCAGCTTAACGGCTTGCTCGATGGCGGTGTTGATATCGTTCTGATCGAGACGATTTTCGATACGCTGAATGCCAAGGCCGCCATCTTCGCGGTAGAAACCGTGTTTGAAGAACGCGGTATTCGTCTGCCCGTCATGGTGTCGGGAACGGTTACGGATGCTTCCGGCCGCATTCTTTCCGGCCAGACGGTCGAAGCTTTCTGGAATTCGGTGCGCCACGCCCGGCCCGTTACCATCGGCCTGAACTGTGCGTTGGGTGCAGCGCTAATGCGCCCCTACATCGCAGAGCTGTCAAAAATCTGCGATACCTGGCTCTGTGTCTACCCCAACGCCGGCTTGCCCAACCCAATGGCGGAAACTGGGTTTGACGAAGGCCCTGAAGAAACCTCGGCGCTACTGGAAGAGTTCGCACGCTCCGGCCTTGTCAACGTGGCAGGCGGTTGCTGCGGCACCACCCCGGATCACGTTCGCGCCATTGCTGAAAAAATGCGAGGTGTCGCGCCACGCGTGGTGCCGGAAATCCCCATCAAAACGCGCTTGTCGGGCCTGGAAGCGCTGAATATTGATGAGGACTCCTTGTTCGTGAACGTGGGCGAACGCACCAACGTCACGGGCAGCAAGATGTTCCTGCGCCTGATTCGCGAAGAAAAATACGAAGAAGCCTTGCAGGTGGCCCGCCAGCAGGTAGAAAACGGTGCTCAGATCATCGACATCAACATGGACGAGGCGATGCTGGATTCAGCCGCCTGCATGCGCCGCTTCCTGAATCTGATTGCCTCCGAGCCGGATATTTCCCGCGTGCCCATCATGATCGACAGTTCCAAGTGGGACGTCATCGAACAGGGCTTGCGCTGTGTGCAAGGCAAGGCCGTGGTGAACTCGATTTCCATGAAGGAAGGCGAGCAAGCCTTTATCGAGCACGCCAAACTGTGCCGCAAGTATGGCGCGGCGGCAGTTGTCATGGCGTTTGACGAGCAAGGGCAGGCCGACAGCCTGGAGCGCCGCAAGGAAATCTGTGAGCGCGCCTACCGTATTCTGGTGGATGAGGTCGGTTTCCCACCCGAAGATATTATTTTCGACCCCAACGTGTTCGCCATCGCCACCGGTATTGAAGAACACAACCACTACGCGGTCGATTTCATTGAAGCCACGGGCTGGATCACCCAGAATCTACCGCATGCCAGAGTGTCGGGCGGTATTTCCAACGTCAGCTTCTCCTTCCGTGGCAACGACGCCATGCGCGAAGCCATTCACGCGGTCTTCTTGTACTACTCCATCCGCCAGGGCCTCACCATGGGCATTGTCAACGCCGGGCAATTGGCGGTGTATGACGACCTCGACAAAACGCTGCGCGACATGGTGGAAGACGTGGTGCTGGATCGTCCTGAGCCTTTAGGCAAGACCGACCCGGCTGACGAGCGCACACCGACGGAACGCCTGGTAGAACTGGCGGAAACGATTAAAGGCAGCGGCGCACGCAAGGAAGAAGACCTCACGTGGCGTGAAGCCACGGTGGAAGAGCGCATTATCCATGCGCTGGTGCACGGCATTACCAATTTCATTGTTGAAGATACGGAAGAAGTCCGTCAGAAAATCGCCGCTGCGGGTGGCCGCCCGATTCAGGTCATCGAAGGCCCGCTCATGGACGGCATGAATGTGGTGGGCGACCTCTTTGGCGCGGGCAAGATGTTCCTGCCCCAGGTCGTGAAGTCGGCCCGCGTCATGAAGCAGGCCGTGGCGCACCTCATCCCCTTTATTGAAGAAGAAAAACGCCAGATTGAGGCGGCGGGTGGCGATGTTCGCTCCAAGGGCCGGGTGGTGATTGCCACGGTCAAGGGCGATGTTCACGATATTGGCAAAAACATCGTCACGGTCGTGCTGCAATGCAATAATTTTGAAGTCACGAATATGGGGGTCATGGTCCCGGCATCGGAAATCCTGGCGAAAGCCAAGGAAGAGAACGCCGACATGGTGGGGCTGTCCGGTCTCATCACCCCCAGCCTTGAAGAAATGGCCTATGTCGCGTCCGAAATGCAGCGCGACGACTACTTCCGCGAGCGCAAAATCCCCTTGCTGATCGGCGGCGCCACAACCAGCAAAGTGCATACAGCGGTGAAGATCGCTCCAAATTACGAAGGCCCAGTCATTTACGTGCCGGATGCCAGCCGTTCGGTGGGGGTGGCCACTTCGTTGATGTCGGATCAGTCCGCAGACTACCTACAAGAACTCGCCGCCGAGTACGAGAAAGTGCGCGAGCGCCATGCCAACCGCCCTAAAACTCGGTTGGTTAGCTTGGAAGAGGCGCGCAAGGGCAAGCCCGCCATCGATTGGAACAATTACACCCCGCCACGCCCCAAATTTATCGGGCGACGCGAGTTCAAAAACTACGATCTTGCGGAAATTGCTCGCTTTATTGACTGGACCCCATTCTTTCAGACATGGAGCTTGTTTGGCCAATACCCCGCCATTCTGGACGATAAAGTCGTGGGTGAGCAGGCGCGTAAACTCTTCGCCGATGCTCAAGTCATGCTGAAGAAGATTATCGAAGGGCGCTGGCTGACAGCCAGTGGCGTGGTGGCTTTCTACCCGGCCAATACGGTGAACCACGAAGATATCGAAATCTACACCGACGACAGCCGCTCCGAAGTGCTATTCACTTGGCGCAATTTGCGCCAGCAGCAGGAAAAGCGCGAAGGCATTGACTACAAATCTCCGGCGGATTACATCGCGCCCAAAGAAAGCGGCGTGGCCGATTACATTGGCATGTTTGCCGTGACGGGCGGCTTGGGCATCGAAGAACACGATCAGCGCTTCTTGGATGCCGGCGACGATTACTCCTCCATCATGCTTAAGGCGCTGGGCGACCGGTTCGCCGAAGGCTTTGCTGAATGTCTGCATGCGCGGGTGCGGCGCGACTTGTGGGGCTATGTGGTCGACGAAGACCTCGACAACGAAGCGCTGATTGCTGAAAAATATCAGGGAATCCGCCCTGCTCCGGGCTATCCGGCTTGCCCGGAGCATATCGTCAAGGCGGACATGTTCCGCGTGATGCGGCCCGAGGAAGTGGGCATGCAACTGACCGACAGCTATGCCATGTATCCGGCATCCAGTGTGTCGGGCTTCTACCTCAGCCACCCGATGTCGCAGTATTTCAATATTGGAAATATTGATGCCGACCAACTGCAGGATTACATCCAGCGCAGCGGGCGGGATGAAGACGACGTGCGGCGCACCCTGGCAAGCGTGTTGCGCTAGGCCCAAACCATGGTGAGCCAGGCCTCCGGTTCGGGTACAGGGAAAATGCCTGCGCCTGATACCGCCAGGCGCAAAGCCATGGGGGACTTCCTGCGCAGCGCCCGGGCGCGGGTCCAGCCCGACATGGTGGGCCTGCCTGCCGGTACGCGGCGTCGTACCCCCGGGCTGCGCCGGGAAGAAGTGGCCCAACTGTGTGATATCAGCACCACCTGGTACACCTGGATAGAGCAGGGTCGCCCGGTTACCGTGTCGCCTGCCGTCCTGGCACGATTGGCCTCGGTGTTGCGCTTACAACGGGCCGAACGCCATTACCTGTTTGAATTGGCCGACTGCACCGACCCCGAACACGGCGGCGCAGGCGACGATTCCCTGCCACCCGTGCTGGCCGATTGCGTACACAGCATCACGGCTGCCGCCTACATCATGGACCGCTGCTGGAACGTGATGTCCTGGAACGCACCCTTTCTGTACTTGTTCGATGGTTGGCCGCAGCGCGACGAAAAACCCAATATGCTGCGTTATATCTTTCTGGACCCTGCCGCCCGGTCTCTGGTGGTGGATTGGGAAGAACGCGCCAGTCGCGTTGTAGCGGAATTTCGTGCCGATGTCGCGGCCCACGCAGGCGATGCCGGTGTCAGCGAGCTTGTTCAGGAACTGCAGCGCGAAAGCCCCGTTTTCGCCCATTGGTGGACACGCCACACGGTTGTAGACCGTGCGGGCGGGGTGCGCGACTTCCATCACCCCAAAGAGGGGCGCTTGAGTTATCAGCAAATCACTTTCCGCCTAGCGGTACGGCCGGATTGCAAATTGGTGATGTTGCTGCCGTGAAGTAAACTCGGGTATCTACGCTAACCGAGACTACTTCAGCACTATGGCAAAGCATTACGAGTCAGACGTCACTCAATTCATCAATCAGTACAAGAAACAGCACCCCGATACCGAGCTGCGTCAGCGCGAGGGGCGTGCACGTCTGTGGGATAAGAACCTCGACCCTGAGCTGCAGGAAGGTTTTAAGCAGGCGCGCGTGCCGCAGAAGCCCTACGTTTACCAGACCAACTGATTGATCACAGCATGACCCCGCACAAGGCTGTCGGGGGCGATTTCGACGCCCTGGTATCACCGCCCCTGGACAGCACGCCGGATACGGTGGATACCGTGGCGCTGGCTCGCCTATACGGCGAACCCTTGTTCGATCTGCCGCAAGACCTCTACATTCCGCCCGACGCGCTTGAGGTTTTTCTGGAAGCGTTTGAAGGGCCGCTGGATTTGCTGCTCTATCTGATCCGCAAGCAAAACTTCAATGTGCTCGACATCCCCATGGCGGATGTCACGCGGCAATATTTGTCCTATGTAGAGCAGATCCGTCGTCAGAATCTTGAGCTGGCGGGCGAATACCTGTTGATGGCTGCCTTGCTGATTGAAATCAAGTCGCGCATGCTCTTGCCGGTACGCAAGTCCGATACCGGCGAGGAAGTGGACGACCCGCGGGCTGAGCTGGTGCGCCGCCTGCTTGAATACGAGCAGATGAAGCTGGCGGCGCAGAAGCTGGATAAGCTGCCGCAATTGGGGCGCGATTTCCAGCGCAGCCATGCGTTGCTCAATTTGCAGGTAGAAGAATTGCTGCCGGAGGTCACGCCGGAAGATTTGCGGGATGCCTGGCGGGAGATCCTGCGTCGCGCCCGATTGAACGCGCACCACCAGATCACCCGCGAGCAGTTGTCCGTGCGCGAGCACATGACGCTTATCCTGCGCCGCTTGTCCGATGTACGCTTCATGGAGTTTTCCGAACTCTTTATGGAACGCGTCGAACAAGGGGATGCCGTGGCGGTGGTCGTCGTGCATTTTCTGGCCATGCTGGAACTGGCCCGTGAGTCGTTGCTGGACATCACTCAGGCAGAACCCTACGCGCCCATTTATGTGCGCCTTTCATACGTGCGCGCGGCAGCCTGAGCGGCTGACGCGCTTAATACCCGAACGGAGAAGTCCTTGAAAGTCGTTCACACCATCGAAGAATTGCGTGATCAGCTGCGCGGGCAGTTGAACGTATCCTTCGTGCCCACCATGGGCAATCTGCACTCCGGCCATCTTGCATTGATGAAAATGGCCCGCCAGCATGGCGACCCAGTCGTTGCCAGCATCTTTGTCAATCGACTGCAATTCGGGCCCAACGAGGATTTCGACCGCTATCCGCGCACCTTGGCCAACGATATCGAAAAGCTTGAGCGCGAACGTAATGTCTATGTGCTGTTCGCGCCCGATGAGCGCGAAATGTATCCCGAGCCGCAAAGCTATCGCATCCAGACGCCGCCAGTGCTGGGCGACATCCTGGAAGGCGAGTTTCGACCTGGGTTTTTCAACGGCGTTAGCACCGTGGTGATGAAGCTGTTTTCCTGTGTGCAGCCCCGTGTGGCCGTGTTTGGGAAGAAGGATTACCAACAGCTCATGGTCGTGCGCGCCATGTGCAGGCAGTTCCAGTTGCCTGTCAATGTGCTGGCTCATGAAACCGTACGCGATGCCGACGGCCTGGCCTTGTCGTCACGCAACGTTTACCTGACGCCGCAAGAGCGCGCTGAAGCGCCTCAGTTGTATCGGCAGTTGCAGGCGGTGGCACAGCGTGTGCGCGATGGCCACTCCGATGTCGCCGAACTGGAAGGCTTAGCAGCTCAAGAGCTGGAACGGCGCGGTTGGGAAATGGATTACTTCAGCGTGCGACGCCAGCGCGATCTATTGGCGCCCAGTCGTGAGGAAGTGCAGGCTGGCGAGCCTCTGGTTGTACTGGCAGCGGCCAAACTCGGCGCGACTCGCCTGATCGACAATCTGGAAATCGAGCGCTGAGCCCCTCTTGCCAACATTTTCCTCACAAGCCCCGGCCCTGAAAGCCGGGGTTTGTGCATTGGAGCAGGGTCAAACAAGGCAGAAAAGTGTGATGTTTTTATCCACCCCATAAGTGACAGCGGCCCGCCAAGATTGCACATGGCAGAATGAGCGCCCGAGTCCACCAGAACCACTGCAATATCAAGCAAGTGGGTGTTGGTGAAACGCTTCCTTAAACCACATAGGAGGGGTCATGAAGAGGCAAACAGCTGCGCTCATGAAGAGGCAAACTTTCGGGCTCACGAATAGGCCGACCGCATGGGCTGAAAAAAGAGATAAAAGCGGGTTCGATAGCGATGCTCGTTTTTCAGCACTGACGCCGCGCGAGCGTGATGTCATGGCGTATGTAGCAGCCGGCAAGCCAAATAAAATCATAGCGGCGGAATTGGGCGTATCGCAGCGCACCATAGAAGCCCATCGCGCCCGGGTGTTTCAGAAGCTGCAGGTGCGCAATGCGGTGGAGCTCACCCACTACTTGCTGGCGGCCAGAGCGCTACATTGCACCGAGCCGCTCATGAGTGGGTTGCCGGCCCATCAAGAACAACTGATGGCGGGTTTCCCTTGCAGCTCGTCGATGGGGTCGATGTCGGCCTGACGGGACAGGCGGTGCTCCAGCACAGGCTGCGAGCCATGCAGCATGTTCACACGCAGTGTGTTTCCATTCAAAAACGTCAGGTCGGCCATTGTGCCGCCCTGATCGGGCTGCGCAAGCACGATGCGCAGCGGTTCGGAACCGATGACGTTCCAACAGCCCTGATCCACCAATGTCTGCCCTGGCTGGTTATTTGTCAGCAACACTGTGCGGGAGCGCCATTCACCGCTGGGCGCGAGCGTCACAGCGAATCGCGCCGCTTCGCAGCTCAGGCCGGCAGGGCAAGGCACGGTTCCCAGAAAACTGCGGGCTTCCGCCAAGGGACGCGGCTGTGCGGCCGCCAAAGGCTGTTCACCTTCTGTCACGACAGCCGCCTGCGGGGCTGCGCTGACGGGGCCGGTACCACCAAACCCCAACTGAATTTGTGATGCGGCGCGCGGCCCGGGGCCCATGCCCTGGTTCTGGGCATCAAGTTGCGTGTTTTCGCGAGTGGTGTCGTATCGCGCTGCGCTTTCGTCCGGGGTGGCGCAGGCGGCCAGGGTGAGCAGAACAGCCAGCGAACCAAGTGTCTTGCAGGCGGCGATAGCAGAAGAGGTGGAGTGTGAAGACATGAGGAATATCCATCGAAAGCGCGTTACGAAAGCACTGGAAAAGGCTTTCGGGGATTTATTCTACGCATTTCCATCGCGGTTGGGGGCATCGTGATGGAAAGTCTGGGAAGTTGGGTTTGGCTGGCCCTGCCCGGCGCCGCTGTGTTAGGGGTGTGGTGCGCCGCACTGTCTTTGGCCTATGCCCGACATATTGCCGAGGGTTTCGCCATTGACGGCGCCACGCTGTGCGCGGCCCTGCGGGTTGTGACCCAAGGGCGCGGTGGGTGGGCCGTACCTTGGCCTTTGGGCCTGGTGTGCGCATGCCTGCTTGCGCTGGCGTGTCTCCCTTTCATCTGGCAGCCCTCGCTCCTGACCGCCGCCCGCTTTGTCGCCTGTGCCGTTTTGCTGGTGCTGGCCGTAATCGATATACGGTGCGGGCTGTTGCCTGATGCGCTGACCCTGCCTTTGCTGTGGGCGGGTCTGTTGTTGTCTTGGGCAGGGTTTGGGGTGGCCCTGCACGACGCGGTGGCTGCGGCGGCGGCAGGTTACGCATTCCTGCGTGGCACGAATATTTTGTTCCAGGCATGGCGGGGGTATCCCGGCATGGGCGGGGGCGACATGAAGTTGTTGGCTGCGTTGGGAGCGTGGTTAGGGTGGGCGTGGTTGCCGCAAGGGCTGTTGGCGGCCTGTCTAGTGGGCGTTTTATTTGCGGTTTTGAGGCGGAGCGCCAACGGCCGGCACCGCCCGCTGGCCTTTGGCCCCTTCCTGGCTTTTGCCGGTGCGTATGGGCTCTTGGGCGGCCCTGTTGTACAGTTCCTTTTTTGAGCCAGGAATACCGTATGTACAAGGTGGGTCTGACCGGCGGAATCGGTTCCGGGAAAAGCAAGGTGGCGGACATGTTGGCCGCTTGGGGAGCAGCAGTCGTCGATACGGATGTCATTGCTCATGACCTCACGGCGCCAGGGGGGGCGGCGATTGAGCCGATCCGTCAGGCTTTTGGGCCGGATGTCATTGCGGCAAATGGTGCGCTCGATCGTGCCGTCATGCGGGAACTCGCATTCCAAAGCCCTGAAGTGCGGCGACGGCTGGAAGCCATTCTTCACCCCATGATTCGCGGGGAAACCCGTGCTCGGGCCAATGTGGCTCAGGGCAGTTATGTCGTGTTTGTCGTGCCGTTGCTGGTGGAATCGGGAAGCTGGCACACGCAGCTGGACCGCATCTGCGTGGTGGACTGCGACCCCGAGACGCAGATCGCCCGGGTGCAGGCGCGCAGCGGGCTGACGCGCGAAGCTATTGAGCGTATCATGTCAGCACAGGCATCACGTGAAGAGCGCATCGCCGCCGCGCATGATGTCGTCCTCAATGACGGGAAAACTTCCCTCCAAGAACTGGAACTCAGTGTCCGGGCGCTGCATGAGTATTGGTGCATGCAGGCGCTGCTGTAAGGGTTATAGGTCGCGTGATTCTTTACGAATATCCATGTAACGAACGCATTCGCTCTCTTCTCAGGGTCGAGCATTTGTTCGATCGCTTGTTCTTCTTTGCCGAAGGCGAAGATGTCAGACACCATCAGGTCACCATGGCCACCTTGTTCGATCTGCTCGACATTTTCGAGCGCACGGATCTGCGGGGCGCGATTATGCAAGATCTCGAACGCCAGCGCGGTTCGTTGGCGGCTTTGCGTCAGCACCCAGGTGTCGATGAAAACAGGCTGAACGCGATGCTGGAAGAGATCCAGTTGGTCAATGGCGAACTCGCCAATCAAGGCAAGGTGGGGCAGAGCCTGCGCGATAACGAATGGCTAACCAGTTTGCGGGGGCGCTTGGCCGTGCCCGGCGGCTCTTCGCCTGTGGATATGCCTTCGTTTTTTTCCTGGCAGCTCAAAAGCTTTGAGGAACGGCGCAACGATCTGCGTACCTGGATAGAACCCTTTATGTCGCTGTACAGGGGGTTGGCCCTCATTCTGCGCATGTTGCGCGATTCTGGCGATGTGCGCGACATGATGGCGCGCGACGGCGCCTACCAGGAAATGTTGAGTGGCAAAACCTATCAATTGTTGCGAGTCTGGATTGACGACTCCCGCCGCGTATTCCCTGAAATGAGCGCCAATAAATACCTGATCTGGGTGCGCTTTGCGGCGCAAGGCGCCGATCTCAAGCCGCAGCCCGTGGGGGTTGATACCCCGTTTCAGCTTGCATGCTGCCATATCTAGGCAGTAAATAACCCAAAATCCTGTTGCATCTCGTTTCTACGCCGCCCTTGGTCGTGCGTAGCAGCCTGATCTTGCGCGACAATGTCGGCTTGTCTTCGTATGCCGAGGTAAGTTCATGTCGTTTCAAGAACCCACGTCCGCGGGCAAGCGCCGTGGGCGCCTGTGGAGTTGGCTGATCGTGCTGGCAATAAGCGCTGGGGCGGCTTATTGGTATCTCACTGCTCGCGATGCGACTCCCCCTGGCGCGACAGGGCCTGCTGCCATGAGTGGCGGGTTCGGTGCTGCAGGCTTTCGCAGCATGGCTGTGCCCGTGCGGCTGGCCACGGCACAGGAGCGCACTTTGCAGCACACATTGCGGGCCATCGGCACGGTAACGGCATTCAATACAGTCGTGGTGCGCAGTCGGGTGGGTGGCGAGCTTTTGCAATTGCACTTCGAGGAAGGGCAGTCGGTGCAGGCGGGCGACCTGCTGGCACAGATTGACCCGCGTGAATATCAGGTTGCGCTGGACCAAGCACGCGGCCAGCAACAGCAGAATGCAGCGCAGCTGCAAAGCGCCCGCGCTGATCTCGAACGCTACCGCCTGCTGTTTCGCCAAAACTCGATTGCCCGCCAGCAATTGGATCAGCAGGAAGCCTTGGTTAAACAACTTGAAGGGGCGCGTGTGAGCGACCAGGCTGCGGTAGACAGCGCGGGTTTGCAGCTGAGCTACACCCGCATTACCGCGCCGATCTCAGGGCGGCTGGGCCTGCGTAAGGTGGACCAGGGAAATATCATCACGGCCTCCGATACCGAAGGCATTGTCACTATTACTCAAACTCAGCCGATTTCCGTTGAATTCACCTTGCCCCAGGCCGAGGCTGCAGAGGTGCTTGAACAGTTGCGCCAAGGCCAAACACTGCAAGCTGTGTTGTATGACCAGAACGACACCCAAGAACTCGCGCGCGGTGAGTTGATGTCGGTGGATAACCTTATTGATGTGTCTACCGGTACTTTGCGCCTTAAAGCGCGTTTTGATAACGAAGAAGAGCGCCTGTTCCCCAACCAGTTCGTTAACGTGCGCTTGTTGGTTTCAAGCCAGCAAAACCTGGCAGTGCCTGCCGCCGCAGTACAAGTCGGTTCGATCGGCAGCTTCGTCTACGTGGTGGATGAAAACAATACGGTTCGCATCCAGCGGGTCACGGCGGGGCGGGTGGACGGCTCCTGGGTGGCGGTGCTCGATGGGCTGAAAGCGGGCGACCGTGTGGTAGTTGAAGGTACAGACCGCCTGCGCGAGGGCAATCAGGTCGATGTGGTGACGGTGGACGGTGAGGAAGTCGCCGTCACGCCACGTGGCGCTCCAGGCCGGCCGGCAACGATGTCAGGTGGCGCCCAGGGCAGTGCGGGCGCTGCGCCCGCTGGGCACTGAGGGTAGTCGTGAATTTATCGCGTACCTTCATCCTGCGGCCTGTAGCCACAACATTGGCTATGGTGGCTTTGCTGCTGTCGGGGCTGCTGGCTTATCGGTTGTTGCCGGTTTCCGCTCTGCCGCAGGTAGACTACCCCACCATACAGGTTACGACCTTGTACCCGGGGGCCAGCCCGGATGTCATGACAGCGCTGGTGACATCGCCACTGGAACGGCAATTCGGTCAGATGGCGGGCTTGACCCAAATGACGTCGTCGAGTTCTGGCGGCTCTTCCATCATTACTTTGCAATTCGATCTGGATCTGTCTCTGGATGTGGCAGAGCAGGAAGTACAGGCATCCATCAATGCTGCATCCAGCTTGCTGCCCAATGACTTGCCCGCGCCGCCTGTTTATAACAAGGTGAACCCGGCTGATACCCCGGTTATTACTCTGGCGGTGACATCGCCCACTTTGCCATTGCATCAGGTGCGCGACCTTATCGACGTGCGGGTGGCACAAAAGCTCTCGCAGATTACCGGGGTGGGCATGGTGAGCATTGCGGGCGGGCAACGCCCGGCAGTGCGTATCCAGGCAGATGCCGCCGCGCTGGCGGCGCGCGGCCTGACGCTGGCCGATATACGTTCGGCGATTAACACCGCCAATGTCAATCAGCCCAAAGGGAATCTGGATGGGCCGGAACGCTCCACCACCATCGACGCCAACGACCAGTTGCGCTCAGTGGAAGATTACGAAAACCTCATCCTGCATCATGAAGATGGTTCTGTGCTGCGCCTGCGCGATGTGGCCGTCGCGGTTTATGACGCTGAGAACGTGCGGCAGGCCGCATGGGTGGGCCGCACCCCGGCGATTTTGTTGAATATCCAGCGCCAGCCGGGCGCGAATGTGGTGCAGGTGGTCGACAGCGTCAAGGCCATGCTGCCCAGCTTGCAGAGTGCATTGCCGGTCGGGGTGGATATGGCCATCGCCGCCGATCGTACCCAGACCATACGCGAAGCCATCCGCCACGTGCAGGTGGAAATGATGCTGGCGATTGGCCTGGTGGTGCTTGTCACCTTCGTGTTTCTGCGCAGTTGGTCAGCCACCTTCATCCCCAGCGTGGTGGTGCCGCTGTCGCTGGTGGGGACGTTCGGCATTATGTATTTGAGCGGCTTCAGCTTGAATACGCTGACCTTGATGGCCTTGACCATTGCCACCGGTTTTGTGGTGGATGACGCCATCGTCATGATAGAAAACATTGCCCGGCATATTGAAGAGGGCGAGCCGCCCATGCAGGCGGCGCTCAAAGGCGCCAAGCAGATTGGGTTCACGCTGGTATCGCTGACTTTGTCGCTGATTGCCGTGTTGATCCCGCTGCTATTCATGACGGATGTCATTGGCCGCCTGTTCCGGGAATTTGCTGTGACGTTGGCGGTCGCCATACTGCTTTCCTTGCTGATTTCGCTGACGCTCACGCCCATGATGTGCGCCCGCATGCTGAAGCCGGAATCGGAAATGAAGCTGGGCCGCTTTCAGCAGGCGGCCGGGCAGGGAATGGATAGGCTGATCGCCGCTTACGACCGCGGCTTGCGCTGGGTGCTGGGCCGCCAGGGGCTGACGCTGTTGGTGGCCGTCGCCACGCTTGGGGTCACCGCGTTGCTATACATTGTCGTGCCAAAAGGGTTTTTCCCGCAGCAGGATACCGGCCTGATTCAGGCGATTAGCCAGGGCCCTCAGGATGTCTCTTTCGCTTCCATGGCGGCCCGCCAGGGCATGGCGGCTGAGCGTATTTTGCAAGACCCTGATGTCGACTCGGTAACGTCCTTCACGGGTATCGACGGTACCAATGCCACGCTGAATACCGGCCACATGCAGATCGCGTTGAAGCCGCTGGGTGACCGCAGCGCCAGTGCGCAGGAAATCATCAGACGCTTAAGCGCGCAGCTGGCGGATCTGCCTGATATCCAGGTTTTCATGCAGCCAGTGCAAGATTTAACGGTGGACGACCGGGTCAGCCGCAATCAGTACCAGATGACGCTGTCCGACCCGGATCACGACGTATTGCTGGAATGGGTGCCGCGCTTAGTGGATGCGCTGGCGCAATTACCAGAACTGGAAAGCGTGGCCAGTGATCTACAGCCCATGGGGCGTGAAGCCATCGTGCGGATCGACCGTGATGCGGCGGCGCGGCTGGGCATTACCAACGCCATGGTGGACGATGCGCTTTACGATGCGTTCGGCCAGCGTTTGATTTCCACGATATTTACGCAGGCGGCCCAATACCGGGTGGTGCTGGAAGTGGCGCCGCAATACCGGCAAGACCCATCCGCGCTGGAACATATCTATCTGCGCAGCAGTTTGGGCACCCCAGTGCCCTTAAGTGCGGTGGCGCGTATCGAGCACGACAGCACCTTGCTTTCCATTGAGCGACTCGGGCAGTTTCCTGCCTCCACGATCTCCTTCAATACCGCCGCAGGTGTGGCGCTATCGGATGCCGTGGACGCCATACGCGCGGTGCAAGCGCAAATGGGAATGCCGCTGTCGTCAGATCTGACCTTCCAGGGGGCGGCACGCGCCTTCCAATCTTCGCTTTCAAGCACCTTGTGGCTGATTCTGGCGGCTGTAGTCACAATGTATATCGTTCTGGGTATTCTCTATGAGAGTTACATCCACCCGGTAACGATTCTTTCCACGCTGCCTTCTGCGGCCGTGGGAGCGCTGCTGGCATTGCTAATGACCGGCACAGACCTGGACATGATAGGGGTGATCGGCATTATTTTGCTGATCGGCATCGTCAAGAAGAACGCCATCATGATGATTGACTTCGCCCTGGATGCCGAACGCACGCGCGGTATGGACCCACAAGCCGCCATTCACGAAGCCGCCTTGCTGCGCTTTCGGCCGATTCTCATGACCACGCTGGCGGCATTGTTCAGTGCTGTGCCCTTGATGCTGGCAACCGGCTCGGGCGCTGAGTTGCGACAGCCGCTAGGGTTGGTAATGGTGGGCGGGTTGATCTGTAGCCAAGTGCTCACCTTGTTCACCACGCCGGTCATCTACCTGTTCTTTGACCGCTACGCACGCCGCTTTAGAAAAGGCGATGCTGGCGAAACTGTGATCGGGGAGCCATCGGCATGAGGTGGTTCGGGACATTCATCATGCGGCCGGTGGCGACCACGCTCGCCTGTCTAGCCATGATGTTGGCTGGTGGGCTGGCTTACTTTCTTTTGCCTGTCGCACCGCTGCCGCAGATGGATTTCCCCATGATTACCGTGTCGGCCAGCATGCCGGGGGCCAGCCCTGAAACCATGGCCTCCACTGTGGCCACGCCGCTGGAGCAGGCGTTAGGGTCGATTGCCGGGTTGGCGGAAATGAGTTCGCGCAGTTCCGAGGGCTCGACCCGCATCATGCTGATGTTCGACATGGGCCGCGATATCGACGGTGCCGCGCGCGACGTGCAGGCGGCCATCAATGCGGCGAGCGCCATGCTGCCTTCCGGCCTGAGAAGCAACCCGTCGTATCACAAGGTCAACCCATCGTCTTCGCCGATTATGGTGCTGGCGCTGACCTCGCCGGTGGCGACTCAAGGCGAGCTTTACGACCTGGCTTCCACCCTGGTTGCGCAGAAGCTGGCCCAAGTGCCGGGCGTGGGCGAAGTGGAAGTGGGCGGCAGCTCGTTACCGGCGGTGCGGGTGACACTGAACCCACAAGCTTTGTATGCCGCGGGCGTGGCACTGGACGACGTTCGCCGCGCCTTGAACGATGCCAACACCTTGCGGCCCAACGGCATTGTTGAAAACGATCGCCATCACTGGCTGGTGAGTACGGGGGGCCAAATCAACCGTGCGTCGCAGTTTGCGCCCTTGATCGTGGCCTGGCGTAACGGTGCGCCCATTCGCCTGCAAGATGTGGCCGTGGTGGAAGACTCGGTTGAAGACCGCAACAACATAGGCTTTTATAACGACAGTCGTGCCGTGCTGCTGATTGTGCGCCGCCAGGCGGATGCCAATATTCTGAAGACTGTGGATGAGATCCGCAGCCGGGTGCCACAGTTTGAAGCCATGTTGCCCGCCAATGTCACGTTATCCGTGGCGCAAGACCGTACCCCCAGCATTCGCGCCTCCATGAAGGAGGCAGAGCTCACGCTGATCGTTGCCGTCGTGTTGGTGATTGGTGTGGTTCTGATGTTTTTGCGCAATGTCAGGGCGGCCATGATTCCTGCCATTGCCGTGCCCGCCTCGCTGATCACCACCTTCAGCTTCATGCTGTGGTTCGGCTACACCTTGAACACGATTTCCTTAATGGCGTTGATTGTGGCTACGGGTTTTGTGGTGGATGATGCCATTGTTGTGCTGGAAAACATTATCCGCTATCGCGAAAAAGGGGTGCCGCCTGTGCGCGCCGCCCTGCTTGGCGCGCGTGAGGTCGGCTTCACCGTGGTCGCCATGAGTCTTTCCCTGGTGGCGGTCTTTATTCCCATGCTGTTTATGGGGGGGCTGCCGGGGCGACTATTCAGGGAATTCGCGGTCACGCTGTCGGTGGCCATCATGGTGTCGCTGCTGATTTCCCTGACTGTCACGCCCATGATGTGCGCCCATTTACTGAAGGTGGGGCCGCGCAAACAGGCAGGTGAAACGACGCCTTCGGCTGCGCCGCGCCGCAGCGTTTTGAACCGTGCTTTTCGTGCCATGGGCGCCTGGTTCTGGGCCGGCTACAAGCATTCATTGAATTGGGCGCTCAAGCACAGCCGCTTCATGCTGTTCACCTTGTTTGCCACCATTGGCCTGAATGTCTACCTGTACACCATTGTGCCCAAGGGCTTTTTCCCGCAACAGGATACCGGGCAGTTAATGGGTTTCTTCCGGGTCGATCAGGGCACATCCTTCCAAGCCATGATGCCCAAGCTGGAAGCTTTCCGGCAGAAGCTGCTGGAAGATGATGCCATCCAGAGTGTGACGGTCCACGCAGGGGGCCGTGGCGGCAGCAATTCCAGCTTTCTGATGATTGAGTTGAAGCCTCTGGATGAGCGCACCGAAAGCGCCCAGGAAGTCGTCAACCGTTTGCGGCCAGAATTCCAGCGCACCCCCGGCGCGCGCCTGACGCTGGTGCCGCAACAGGATATTTTCGTTGGGGGCCGCCAGCAAAGCTCCGGCAGCTACGACTACACCTTGATGACCGGCGACCTTGATTTACTCAAGACGTGGATGCCGCGTGTGCAACAGGCGTTGTCGGCCCTGCCGCAGTTGGTGGATGTCGATACCGACGTTGAAGACAAAGGCCGTCAGGTCGAGCTGATTATTGATCGGGAACAGGCTAAGCGTCTGGGTGTGGACATGGACATGGTGGCTGCCACGCTGAATAATTCTTTCAGCCAGCGGCAGGTGTCGGTTATGTATGGTCGCCTCAACCAATACCATGTGGTGATGGGCATTGATGAACGCTACGCTCAAGACGCCGAATCCTTGCGGCTGGTACAGGTGATTGATGGTGAAGGCAGGCGGGTGCCGCTATCGGCCTTTACCCGGCTGGAACGTGGCAGCGCGCCTTTGAGCGTGAATCACCAAGGGCTGATGGCAGCGGATTCGATTTCCTTTAGTTTGGCAGAAGGGGTGGCGCTGGATGAAGCCATGGCCGCGATCGAGGATGCCGTCGCACGGATCGACCTGCCGACCCAGGAAATTCAGGCAGGCTTTTTGGGCACGGCAGGTGCCCTGCAGCATGGCGTGCAACAGCAGCCTTGGCTGATTCTGGCGGCCTTGGTCACCATGTATCTGGTGTTGGGCATGCTATACGAAAGCTATATGCACCCCATCACCATTCTTTCTACCTTGCCGTCAGCGGGTATCGGGGCCTTGTTGGCGCTCATGATGTTGGGTGAACAGTTCACCCTGATTGCCTTGATTGGCGTGTTTCTACTGATTGGCATTGTTAAGAAAAACGCCATCATGATGGTGGATTTTGCCTTACTGGTGGAGCGGCGCGATGGCCTGAGTTCGCGCGAAGCGATCTATCAGGCCTGCCTGGTGCGTTTCCGGCCCATCATGATGACAACCTTAGCAGCCATGCTGGGCGCCTTGCCCCTGGTGCTGGCGACCGGGGCGGGTGTGGAAATGCGCCGCCCGTTGGGCATTACCATTATCGGCGGCCTGTTGCTCAGCCAGATTCTTACTCTGTATACGACGCCGGTCGTCTACCTTTACCTTGACCGCCTGCGCTGGCGTTTTGCGCGCCGCCGTGGCAAGGCAGCCCCCACTGCTGTGATTGACTCGACAACATGACCAGAATATCCACCATTCAGGGGCCTTCCCCCACCTTGGCGCAAGCCGGCTGCAAGCCGCTGCTTTCTGAGGCCGGAAAACGCACGCTTCAGGCCGTGCGCAGGGCGGTACGGCACTGGCCGTTTACTCGTGCCCGCGCCACCCTGGTGGGTGTGGTGAGCATGCTGGCACTGGCCGGTTGCGCGGTCGGACCGGACTATCAACAGCCGGCCGTTGACGTTGGAGCCTCTTATGGGCAGGCCAACCAGCCCTTGGACCCCGCGGCTAATTCCGGCTGGGTGCAGGTGGAACCGGGGGCGGATGTGCTGCGCCCCGACTGGTGGGTGCTTTACGGCGATGATGCGCTGAATAGTTTGATGCAGTCGCTGCAATCCCAGAACCTGGACATCCAACTGGCTGAAGCGCGGTATCGGCAGGCTCAAGCCGCATTGCAATCGGCGCGTTCGAGCTTCTTTCCCACAGTGGGCAGTAACGCGTCGGCGGAACGTACAGGTAGCGGTTCCGCCGGTAATGGTGTGAACAATAACTACGCCCTGTCAGGTTCGGTGAGCTGGGAACTGGATCTCTGGGGCCGGGTGCGGCGTTCGGTGGAATCCAGCCAGGCAGGCTTGGATGCCAGTGTGGCGGATATAGGCGATGTACGGCTAAGCATGCAGTCCACGCTGGCTCAAACCTATTTTTCAATTCGTGTCGCCGATGCGGAAATCCGTTTAATGGAGCAAACCGTGCAGGCCTACGAGCGTTCGCTGCAGCTTACGGAGAATCGCTATAACGCTGGCGTGGCCACGCCTGTCGATGTGGCAGCGGCCCGCACCCAACTTGAAAATGCCCGCACCCAACTCTTGGCGTTGCAACGTCAGCGTGCCCAGTTGGAGCATGCCGTTGCTGTACTGCTGGGGCAGCCACCTGCTGCTTTTGAACTGGCGGCCGGCGGCGATATTCCGCAGCTTCCCACTATCCCCGTTGGGATTCCGGCTGAGCTATTGCAGCGCCGCCCCGATGTGGCTGCCGCTGAGCGCCGCATGGCCGAAGCCAATGCCAAAATCGGTGTTGCCCAGGCGGCCTGGTTTCCGGCGCTTACGCTGGGTGCGCAAGGGGGCTTTCGTTCAGGCCAATGGGCGGAATGGCTGACCGCACCGGCACGCTATTGGGCGCTAGGCCCGGCGCTGGCGCTTACCTTGTTCGATGGGGGCGCGCGTAGCGCGGCAGTAGAGCAGGCGCGGGCCGACTTTGATATTCAGGCCTTGAGCTGGCGGCAGACGGTGCTGGCCGCCTTGCAGGAAGTCGAGGACTTGCTGGTGCAGCTACGCGTCATGGGCATGGAGCAGGTGACGCAGGGCAGGGCGCTGGAGTCCGCCCGCGAATCTCTGCGGCTC
The DNA here is from genome assembly GCF_047501535.1 of Achromobacter sp. F4_2707. NCBI lineage: Bacteria > Pseudomonadati > Pseudomonadota > Betaproteobacteria > Burkholderiales > Alcaligenaceae > Achromobacter > Achromobacter sp. F4_2707. Next base: position 89,556 of record NZ_JAZDRJ010000013.1, on the reverse strand, counting down.
ACCCAGAATCAGTATGAAGCGGGCCTGATTGATTACTTAAGTGTTGTGCAAACTGAAACCACGGCGCTCAGCACGGAAAGAAGCGCCTTGAACCTGCTGCAAGAGCGCCTGAATGCGAGTGCCCGCCTTATGGCTGCACTGGGCGGGGGCTGGACGCCTGAGGCCCCGCAGAACCAGAACCAGCCCGAGGCGGATGCCGCCTCTGACTGACTTTTCCTTCAGGCGTCGCCCCGCATAAAAGCAATACCGTGCGCGCCGTGCTGCTGCGCGGTGGCCAGCGTGGCGGCGCTTTGCCCGCCAATGGCGTAAACCGGGCAGCTCGCCCCTTGTGCCAGTTCCGTAAAGCGCGCCCAGCCCATCGGCTCTGCGCCGGGGTGTGAATCCGTGGCGAGCACATGGCCCATCACCATGAAGTCCACCTGCATGGCGCTAGCGGCCTGCCGTTCTTCTTCGTTATGCACCGATGCCGCGACCAGCGCGGGTTTGGGAGGCACGGCCCGCTTAAGCAGCACATCGGAACTACGCAGATGCACGCCATCCGCGCGTGTCCACCACGATTCCGGGTGGACGGCGTTCACCAAGCACAGCGCACCCGCCTGGCGGCAACGTTGTAAAACGGCGTCGAACGCTGTTTCCAGTTGCTGCCGTTGCGTGTCGTCCTGGTGGGCGTGTTTTTGCCATTCAGGTTCGCGGAATTGCACCAAGCCGACCCCGTTTTCCAAGGCGTGATCCAACCGCTGCAGCCAAGCTTCCACCCCATCAGCCGTGCCGATCGAGCTGACAAAGTACCGATTGGGAAAGGTCAGCCAGCGCAGCGGGGGTTCGGTGGCGGGCAGTACCGGCCCGACTTCTAACTGCGAGTGGGGGAAAGTCCAGGCCAAGGCCTGGTTTTCCAAGCCCTGGGGCTCGCCTTCCCAGGCCGTGACCTTCCAGAAAGCCAGCCGTACCGTGGTTTTTGGGTAATCATGCACGTAAGTGACCCAGGGGGCGCATGCCGTCACCCGGATGCCCAACTCTTCGTCGAGCTCGCGCACCAAAGCCTGTTGAACGGATTCCCCGGGTTCGATTTTGCCGCCCGGAAGTTCCCACCAGCCCGGCCATGGCTTGCCTTCAGGACGCTGCCCTAGCAGAACGCGCCCGTCGGGCCGCAGAATCACACCAACGGCGACGTCAATAAAGGGTTTAGGCATGACGAGCCGCCCAGTCGCGAGCGAACTGGCGGGCGACACGGCCTGACCGCGAGCCGCGCTCCAGCGCCCATTGCAAGGCTTCGGTGTGGGAAGCTTCGATGGATTCCGGTGAGCAGCCGTGGGTTTCCAGCCAATAACGCACAATGTTCAGGTAGTCATCCTGCTTGAACGGGTAGAACGACAGCCAGATACCAAAACGCTCCGATAACGAGATTTTTTCTTCCACCGTTTCGCCTGGATGAATCTCGCCATCCGGTTGGTGCTTGGCGCTGAGGTTTTCGCTCATGTATTCCGGCATGAGGTGGCGGCGGTTGGAAGTGGCGTAAATCAATACGTTGTCGCCCGCCGCGCTGATCGAGCCATCCAGCACCGATTTCAGTTCCTTGTAGCTGGCTTCGCCTTCTTCAAAGGAAAGGTCATCGCAGAAAATGATGAAGCGTTCTGGGCGACCGGCAACCAGGTCCACAATATCGCCCAGGTCGGCCAAGTCGGATTTATCCACTTCGATCAGGCGCAGACCCTGTTGCCCGTATTGCGCCAACATGGCCTTTACCAGCGAGCTCTTGCCCGTGCCGCGGGCGCCAGTCATCAGTACGTTGTTGGCGGGCCGGCCTTCCAGGAAATGGCGGGTATTACGGTCGATCACCTTTTTCTGGCGTTCAATGTGATGCAGATCGTCCACACTAATGCGTGCAACGTTTTTCACGGCATCCAGCCAGCCGCGTGTGCCGCGTTTACGCCAACGAAATGCGTGCGCATCCCAGTTAATGGTCGGGGGTGTGGGCGGCAGCCAGGCTTCCAGTTGGGACAACACCCGTTCAGCCCGCTCAATAAGGGTGGTCAAATCATACGCAGTCACAAAAATCTCTCCAACGCCATGGGAAGTGATAGCCACCAGGGGGCGGGGCCACTAAAAGGCTCTCCCGGTGCGACTTCGCGCTTCCTCTAGTCTTTTGCCAAAACCCCCATTATCGCTAATTTTGGCCTGGCGTCCGTGCCCCCGGCTGGAGAGCTGAGAGGTTTGCCGCAATGCAACACGGCACGTCACGTATAATCATTGTCTGCTGAAAAGCCCAACCCACTTACTCGTTACTTCCCTCAGGCCCGCTTTGAATCTTAACGACCTGCTCGCACCCATCGAAGACGACATGAAGGCAATGGATGCCGTCATCCGCAAGCGTCTCGATTCTGAAGTTGTTCTCATCCGAACCATAGGCGATTACATCGTAGGTGCCGGCGGTAAGCGTATGCGTCCCGCCATGCTGCTCATGGTGGCGCGTGCATTGGGCTACGAAGGCACAGTGCACCACCTGCTGGCGGCGGTCGTGGAATTCATCCATACCGCTACCTTGCTGCACGACGATGTCGTGGATGAATCCGACATGCGTCGTGGCCGCGATACCGCCAATGCGGTATTTGGCAACGCAGCCAGCGTGCTGGTGGGCGACTACCTCTATTCGCGTTCGTTCGAAATGATGGTGGAATCGCAATCCATGCCCGCCATGACGGTGTTGTCGGCCGCCACAACAGTCATCGCCGAAGGCGAAGTTCTGCAATTGCTGAACGTGCACGACCCCGACGTATCGCTGGAACGCTATTTACAGGTGGTGCGCTACAAAACGGCTAAATTGTTTGAAGCCGCCGCCCAAGTTGGGGCCATCGTGGCAGGCGCCACGCCCGAACAACAAGAGGCCGCAGCTGCCTATGGCCGCCACATCGGCACAGCCTTTCAGCTGATTGACGACGTGCTGGATTACGAAGGCGACGAAGACGCGTTGGGTAAGAACGTAGGCGACGACCTGCGTGAAGGCAAACCCACCCTGCCGCTGATCCGCGTCATGGAAGTTGGCACCCCGGCTCAGCGCTTCCTGGTGCAAGACGCCATTTTGCATGGCGACGGCGATTTCGCCGCTGTAGCGCGCGCCGTTCAGGAAACCGACGCCCTGCAATACACCCGCGCTGCAGCTGTGGCCGAAGCCGACCTGGCCCGCGAAGCACTCGCTGCCTGGCCTGTTTCCACCTACAGTAATTCTTTGCTAGAATTATGCTCTTTCTCGGTCGGCAGAGACCGATAAAAAGCACTAAAAAATAAGAATCGGGGCGTAGCTCAGCCTGGTAGAGTACTACGTTCGGGACGTAGGAGTCGGAGGTTCGAATCCTCTCGCCCCGACCAACTTATTAAACTTAAGCCCTTGTTATGCAAGGGCTTTTGTTTTTTGCGGAGCATTGGGGCACAAAAAATCGCCTTAGGCTCTAATTGCGCCCGAGGCATCTAGATTTTTTTCGGGTATGTGCCAAAACATACATATAAACTCTGTGTTTCTTATGAAACTCCCATAAGCAGTGTTTCTGGTATTCCGAAATAAATGATTGGGATGGCTCATAAACCGCTAAATTTCTGATATCCCGAAATATTGATTGAATTCCTATTCAAATCGCGCTAATTTCGGAATATCAGAAATTTTTACGGCTTAACACTTAAGAATGAACGAGCACCCCTCTCCCGCTCCTTCTGTATCTGCCCTACAACCTATCAAGGCCCTGGCCGATATCGGCGCTCAGATCCGAGCCATGCGCAAGCATAAAGGCTTGCGTATTGATGATGCGGCAAGTTTATGTGGTGTATCGGTTGATTTATTGTCCAGGCTGGAAAATGGCAAAGGTAGTGTAGGCACGGATAAAGTCTTGATGGTTCTGGCTGGTTTGGGCCTGGAACTCTTAGTGGCGCCCAAAGGGCACATCGGTTTACGCGAGTTGCTCCAACGGGAAAAGACGCATGGATGAACACCTGGTTGCGCGCTATGTCCTCCTATCTGATCAAGGCGTGGCTGTGTAGTTCCGGCGGTTATGCAGTGAAAAGAGTGCGTTCTCGCCGCACACACCCACCCATTTGGCAAGCATGGAACCGGCGATTACAAGCGATATCTATATCGTATCAACAAGAAGAAAAATAATATTGGCAAACTGGATATGCCGCCTTTACCCTGATTCATCAGGTGTAACGCCTGACTCTCTATAAGGTTGCTGCACGGTAGTTTCGATTCCTAAAATAAAACAGGAGACAGTGATGCAACGTCGTTTTTTCTTACGCAGTGCCGCGGCGTTAATAATGGCCGCATGCTGCAGTTCCGGGGCGTTTGCGCAGAGCACGCATTCTTCTATTCGATTTGTGGTGCCTTACCCGGCGGGGGGCGCGGCAGACCAGATCAGCCGGCTGGTGGCGAACGAAACCTCTAACGTGCTGGGCGTTCCCATCGTGATAGAGAACAAAGGCGGGGCGGCGGGGATGATTGCTGCCGAAACAGTGCTGCAGGCGGCGCCGGATGGGGCGACTTTTTACGTAGGGTCGAATGCACCTATCGTAATTAACCAAGCCATTTACAAAACAATGTCGTATGACCCGGCCAAGGACTTTGTTCCCGTGGCGGGTATGGGCAAAGCGCCTTTGCTGTTGGTCACTCGTCAGGATCTGGGCGTCAGCGACTTGAAGTCTTTGATCGAGCTGGGTAAATCGTCCGAAAAAGGGCTGAACATGGGTTCTGCCAGCAGCGGCAATATTACCCACTTGGCGGGCGAGTATGCGGTGAACAAAATGGGGTTTAAGGTCACACACGTACCTTTTAAAGGCAGCGCCCCGGCAATCGTCAGTTTGATGGGTGGGCAGATTGACATTATGTTTGACGCCTTGCCCTCGTGTATTGCTCAAGCCGCCTCTGGGCGCATCGTGCCTCTGGCTATCTTAGACACGCAACGATTTCCCCAGCTAGCGGACGTTCCCACCGCCGAAGAGCTTGGCTATCCAGGGCTGGAAGCCGCTGCGTGGTTTGGCGTGATGGCGCGCACCGGGACGCCAGACGCCGACATCCAAGCGATGAATGCCGCAGTGAACAAAGCTCTGGAAAACCCGGAGCTCATCGAACGCTTGCGCGGAATTGGCGCCCAGCCCATGCCCGGCGACCAGAAAGAATTCGCACGCTTCATCGACGCAGAGCGTGAACGCTGGGTTCCCCTCGCCAAATCTCTTGGTGTCCAAGCCGACTAAGCAACGCGAGCGAGCGGGGGTCAGGCCTTTTTGAAAATCGGGGTCTGACCCTTTTTCCAAAAATTGAAATTGGGGACAGACCCCAATTTCGTTGAGCGCGGTGGTGATGCGGGACGCGTTCGCGGCTGTGCGGACGTTCTGTCTTACACGCAATTCGTATCGCATTCCATCTTGAATGTAGGAACAATGTGGATCATGATGTATGAGCAGCCTGTCGCATTTCTTCAATGCGGCAGCCCTGTTGCTCAACCCTCAATCACTAGAGAGGTCGTCATGGCAAAGGTATTGGTGCTGTATTGCTCCGCCTACGGGCATATAGAAACCATGGCCTACGCTGTGGCCGAAGGCGTTCGAGAGGCCGGAGCGGAAGGGGTGGTCAAGCGGGTTCCCGAACTGGTACCCGAAGAAGTCGCTAAAAAATCCGGCTACAAGATGGATCAGTCTGCGCCGATTGCGACAGTGCAGGAACTGCCTGAGTACGATGCCATTATTTTTGGTACAGGCACACGTTATGGAAACATGACCGCGCAGATGAAGAACTTCATCGATCAAACCGGGGGCTTATGGGCCAGCGGCGCCCTGGTCGGGAAGGTGGGGTCGGTGTTTACTTCCAGCGCAACGCAGCATGGTGGTCAGGAATCCACCATTCTCACTTTTCATCCTGTTTTGCTGCATTTGGGCTTTGTGGTGGTGGGCCTGCCTTATGCCTTTCAGGGCCAGATGGGAGTGGCTGAAGTTATGGGGAACTCACCCTATGGCGCTTCCACCATTGCGGATGGCGACGGTTCGCGCCAGCCGAGTCAGGTCGAACTGGAAGGGGCGCGCTACCAGGGCAAACACGTTGCGCAGATCGCTATCAAGTTGAAAGGCTAGGCATGGGCTTGAAACAGTGCGAAAGCACGGTTTCAAGCTTGATGCATCTTAGCGGTATGCACGCTGCGAGGTGAACGGGCTTAGGTCTGGAAGGGTGTGCCCAGCGTTGCACAGATGTTTATGCCGCCACATGGTTGCTGTGTGCGCCGCTGGCAATCGCTTCGGCCAGTTCCGCACGAACCTGTTCACGGGTCTTGGATGCTGCATTGTCCCCAGCGTAGTTGTGGGCGAGAACTTCGTTATAGCGCTGTCCCGCTTCATCGATGAGCATGTCACCGTTGCGAATGGCTTGGGCCAGTTCGGCGCGAACTTCTGTGCGGGATTTTGCTTCAACCTGCTTTGCGGCGTAGTTGTTGGGGAACGCTTCCCTGTACAGTTGGCCGCCTTCGTCGAGAATCATATTGCCAGCTTGAATTGCGTCAGCCAATTCTGACTTGACCTGGGCGCGGGTGATGGGGCCGTTGTCGGCCGCCATGACCTGACTGGCAAACACGGTGCTGAAAACAAGCGCGATAGCAGAGAATTGAGTGCGTGTCATGATGTAAGTCCTTTGGTTTACGGTTTACGGGGGCGCCTCGTATGGGGCTGTCTCCCGGTTGAATTTCGATGAGCAGACTGTCTGTACTGCGTCGATGGTGTAACTTTAGTTGTTTCCATTAAGGGAATAAATGTAGAAAATATTCATGATATGTTTCGAAAATCGGAATAATCTAAATAGCAAGGAGGCTGAGTTGGACCAGTTAGTCGCAATGCGGGTGTTCGAGCGGGTGGCTAGTGAAGGGGGGTTTGCGGCTGCGGCCAGGGCTCTCGATATCTCGCCTCCGGTTGTGACTCGGTTGGTAGCCGAGTTGGAAGCTCATCTGGGTACGCGGTTACTCCAACGCACGACCCGGCGTGTGGCTTTGACGGATGCCGGCGCGGCTTATCTCTGGCGTGTGCGGCAGATCCTGCAAGACGTCGACGAGGCTGATGCGCTCGCCGGTGCGAACACCAGCGAACTGTCCGGGCGCTTAAGTCTGCATACCCTGCCAGTGCTTGCCAGCTATGTGGTTTCGCCCATGCTGGCGAATTTTCGCCAGCATTACCCGGATATTTCTGTGGAGATTGATGTGGGCGCATACAGGGATCCGCCCATAGAAGACTTCGACATCACATTGATGGGTACCGATGCGAGCTTTAATGCGGATATCGTCGCCCGCAAGGTTATTGAATCTGAGGTGATTCTCGTGGCGTCACCCGCCTACGTTAAGCGTAATGGCGCACCCCAGACCCCTGCCGATCTCACGCGCCATCATTGCTTGCAACTGAGGGCCAGCGACGGGTCCCTGCGTGCATGGAACCTGTCGTCTATCGAAGCGCCCGAACAGCGGGTTGCTGCGGATGTGACGCCCGGCATTGTGGCCAACCACACCGATACCTTATTGCGTGCCGTGTTGGACGGTGCCGGTATCACGTCGGTGGCTGTAGATATTGTGGCTCCGTACCTAAGCAGTGGAGAGCTGGTTCGTGTGCTTAACCCATGGATCACCGGGCGTTTGGCGATGTACGCCGCGCTGCCCAGCCGCAAATTCATACCGCAGCGCTCGCGTGTGTTCCTGGATTATCTTGTTGAACACACACGGAAGCAGTACGACGACGCCATGAGGGCTTGTGAGGTGTGTTAGTGCTGCGCCGCAATATCTGTTTGGGCCTGATCCAGCAAGGCTGGTCGGGCGCCCTTAAAGCGCAGCAAGCGTAGGGCGTTTAGAGTGACTAGGGCCGTGGCGCCTGTGTCGGCCAGTACGGCGATCCATAAGCCTGTTATGCCAAGAATGGTGGTCACGAGGAATACGCCTTTTAAGCCCAATGCAAAGGCTACATTCTGGTGGATGTTGGCCAGGGTGGCGCGCGACAATGCCACCATGTGGGCAATATCGGTAACGCGGCTTTTCATTAAGGCGGCGTCGGCGGTGTCCATGGCGACATCGGTGCCGCCGCCCATAGCGATGCCGACATCTGCGCTGGCCAGTGCAGGCGCATCATTGATGCCGTCGCCAACCATGGCGACTCGCTGGCGGCGCTTCATGTCATCGATCAAGCGAAGTTTGTCTTGGGGCAGGAGTTCCGCCTCGTACGCGATGCCGAGTTTGCCTGCAATCGCCTGAGCCGTTAGGCGGTTGTCGCCAGTGAGCATAAGGGCGCGCACGCCCATGGCATTCAGCGCCGCGACGCCCTGGCGGGCATCCTGCCTGGGCTCGTCGCGCAGGGCGATCAGCCCCAGCGCTTGGCGGTTCTGGTTATCTATCAGCACAGACACGGTTTTCCCTTCAGCCTGCAAGGCCGCAATGCGGTGAGTTTGCTCGGCGGCAAGTGGGGCGGCCTGTGCGGCGTAGATGGGTGACGCCACGCTCAGCTGGCGCCCTGCAATCTCTGCATGGACGGCTTGGCCCGCCGTTGCGGAGGCATTTGAAGCGGCAGGGATAGTAAGGCCGGCTTCCGTGGCGCGTTTCAAAATGGCAAGGGCCAGCGGGTGGCTGGAGCCGGACTCTATAGCGGCGCACCGGGCTAGCAGATCGTTCTCGTTGCCGCCATCAAACGCCACAACGTCTGTCACTGCGGGCGCGCCTTCTGTCAGGGTGCCGGTCTTGTCGAAAGCGATGACGCCCACTTTGCCCATGGTTTCAAGCGCCGCGCCGCCTTTAATCAGGAGGCCGCGTCGTGTGCCTGCTGCCAGGCCGGATGCGATGGCCGCCGGGGTGGATAACACCAGTGCGCAAGGGCAGGCGATCAGCAATAGCGCCAGCCCCCGATACAGCCAGGTCTGCCAGTCCGCCCCCCAGGCCAGGGGTGGCACCAGCATAATCAGAGCGGCAATCGCCATCACGGTTGGCGTGTAATAGCGGCTGAATTGTTCAATAAAACGCGCCGTGGGGGCTTTGGTGGCCTGTGCTTCTTCAACCAGATGGATAATGCGCGAAAGAGTGTTGTCAACGGATGTTTTTTCCACCCGGATGTGCAACACGCCATCGAGGTTGACCGAGCCTGCAAAGACCGGGTCATTGACCGCCTTAGCGCGGGGTATAGATTCACCAGTGATGGGGGATTCATCCAGGCTGGAAGCGCCCTCCACGATGATGCCATCAGCGGCGACCCGGTCGCCCGGCCTGACCAGCACCCGGTCATTGACTTGCAATGTTGCAGCGAGGACAGCACGCTGCCCGCCGGCAGGGTCCAGCAGAATGGCGGTTTTGGGTATCAGCGAGGCCAGTGCCTTAATACCTGAGCGCGCCCGGCCCGCGGCCACGCTTTCCAGCAGCTCACCGACTGCAAACAGGAAGACAACCGCTGCCGCTTCTTCGGCTTCGCCAATGACGAGTGCGCCAAGTGCGGCCACCGATACCAGGGTTTCGATGGAAAAGGGCGTGCCTGACTTGGCCAGCGCCCAGGCCTGCCGCACAAAAGGAATGACGCCTGTCAGGACTGCGATGGAAAAGGCCCAAGCTTTGTAGGCGGGGAATAGGAGGGCCACGACGTAAGCTCCGGCCATGAGCGCGCCCAGTGTCAGGACGAGCTTGCCTTTTTTGGTGTGCCACCACCGGGTAGTAGTTGGGGGCGGTGGAGAAAGCGCGGCTTCCGCCGTGGGGGCTGCTGGGCTATCAGCCGCTACGCTAAAGCCCAGGCTGTTTACGATTTGCACAATGTCGCTGGGCTGCGTGGCCGATGTGTCGTCTAGTGTCAGCGTCAGCATTTCGCTGGCAAAATTCACATGAATGTCGGACACCCCTGGTATGCGAGACAGGGCAGTTTCTATTTTGGATATACAACTGCTGCAGTCCATGCCTTCAACATGCAAGGACAGGTGAGTTTCTGTTCCCGTGGAGCGGGGTAAAGCGTAGTCCATGGCATCGGCTCCATGTGGTCGCATAAGGGTTCTCCTGTAATGGAGTCATTAGAAACCCTGTAGCGACTTCAGAGTCAAGCGTGAAATCAGCCAATCAACCAGGCCGAGGCCGATGTTAGTGCGACTACGAATACGGGGGGCATACGGCCGTAAACCAGTAAAGCAAATGCGGCCAACGCCAAGCCGAAATCGGTTTTATCGTGAATGGCACTGGTCCAGACAGGGTCGTACAAGGCGGAAAGCAGTATGCCCACTACGCCTGCGTTCACACCGGCTAAGGCTGCCTGCATGCCTGCGCGGTGGCGCAATGCTTCCCAGAAAGGCAGCGCGGCAATCAGTACCAGCACGGCCGGTAGAAAGATGGCTCCTAGAAGCGTCAAACCACCAGCCCAACCTCCCAGAGGGCCGTCAGCGATCGTGCCCAGATAGGCGGCAAAGGTGAACAAAGGGCCGGGCACGGCCTGAGCTGCGCCGTAACCGGCAACAAAGTCAGCGTTGCTGACAAACCCGTCAGGCACAACCGTGGCCTGTAGCAAAGGCAGGACGACATGGCCGCCGCCAAACACCAAAGCACCCGCACGGTAGACGCCATCGAGCAGGGTCAGCACAGGGGAACTTGCGCTTGCCACCCACAGTGGCAGGCCGATCAGAAGTAAAGAAAATAATGTCAGGGCTGCTATGCCCTGTCTTCGTGATACCGGGTACGCGTGCGCCGCATAGCTGGGCGCCGATATATGTCGCAGGCTTACGGCGCCCCATAACCCAGCCAGGGCAATTGCTGAGATTTGACCCAACGCAGAAGGCAGAGTCAGTGTGATCAGCGCTGCAAGAATCGCTACGGTGGCGCGTGGCCGGTCGGGGCACAGGTTTTTTGCCATGCCCCATACCGCTTGGGCAACTATGGCGACAGCCACGATTTTCAGCCCGTGTACCCAGCCCGACTGGGCCAGATCTTGGTGATGAGCGATGCCGTAGGCAAAGAGAATGAGGGCGAGCGCCGAAGGTAGGGTGAAGCCTGCCCAGGCGGCCAATAAGCCCGCCCATCCCGCCCGGCCCAGCCCCAGCGCCATGCCGACCTGACTGCTGGCCGGCCCAGGCAGAAACTGGCACAAAGCGACCAGGTCGGAGTAGGCGTTGTCGTCCAGCCAACGGCGGCGCTCAACAAATTCCGTACGGAAGTAACCCAGGTGAGCAATGGGCCCGCCGAAAGAAGTCAGCCCCAGCTTGAGAAAAGCGCCTAAGACCTCGCTTGGCGAGCCCTGGTGGCGCGTTTGGCCGGGTTCCGTTTCCGTCAGGGGTGTCATTGCTGTTCTGTGATCGTTTATCCAAGGGGATAATACCCCGGCTGTTCATGGGGGCGGCGATTCGCACCCTATGAAAAATCACAGCAGCGCCTATGAATACATCTTCGGGCGGTATGCTTGCGCAAGCTAGGGTTATGGTGGGGGGCTCGCCCTGGGTTCCACCCCAAGCCGAAGTGCGGGCTTGGCGTTAGATTTAATCAGAGGCGCTTAAGGAAGGGGGCTAGTAATGTGGTTGGTTGTCCATCTGCTCATCATCACCGGGCTATCCGTCCGCGTACTGTTGCGACCGCAGCGTGACCCGGCCTCGCGTATCGCGTGGATTCTTTTCATTATGGCTTTGCCCTATGTGGGCGCAGTGGCCTATCTGCTGCTAGGTGAAGTCCGGCCGGCCAGTGCTTCGATGCGTCAGCCACTGCCCGGCAGCAGCGCACTTGCCACGCCTAAGCTTGAGCCTGTGTGCAAGCCTGTTTCTTCTGGGCCAGGGCAAGCCTCTACTTCCGACATCAGCCAGCATGCCTCGGCGGGTTTCGCCATCGGCAGTTCGATCAGCGGCTTTGCGCCGGTTGAAGGCAATGTGGGGCGTTTGCTGGATGATTCGAACGCGACGATAGACGCGCTGGTGGCGGATATTGATGCGGCCACAGAACATGTGCATCTGCTTTTCTATATCTGGCTGACTGACAGAAACGGTGGCAAAGTGGCCAAGGCGGTGACACGGGCCGCCGAAAGAGGAGTCACATGCCGGGTGATTGTTGATGACCTCGGTTCACGTAGTTTTATCCGCAGCGAATACTGGGCGACGATGGCGCGTGCCGGGGTCAAGCTGGCGCGGGCGCAGCCCATAGGGAATATTTTTGTGCGTATCCTGAAGGGGCGGGTCGATGTGCGTAACCATCGCAAGATTGTGGTGATTGATAACCGCATTACCTATTGCGGCAGCCAGAATTGCGCAGACCCAGAGTTCGCCATTAAGGCCAAATATGCGCCCTGGGTGGATGCTGTTGTCCGGTTTGAAGGGCCTGTGGCCAGGCAGAACCAGCAGGTTTTTCTGTCCGACTGGTGGGGCTGCACGCGGGAAGATTGCAGTGAACTTGTCGCGCAAGCCGTGCCGCCATCGCCGCATGGGTTTGCGGCCCAGGTAATCGCCACAGGGCCGGAGAACCACTACGCCGCCATGCCGGAGCTTTTTGCGACGCTGATGTTCAGCGCCCGGCATGAACTGGTGATCTCTACGCCTTATTACGTACCCAACGCTTTTATGCAGGCTGCGCTGTGCGCCGCCGCTAGACGAGGAGTGCTCACCACCATCGTGCTGCCGGCCAGAAACGACAGTTGGTTCGTGGGCGCCGCCAGTCGTAGCTACTATGCGGAATTACTCGAGGCGGGCGTGCGCATTTACGAGTACAAGGGGGGCTTGTTGCATGCCAAGACTCTGACAGTAGACGGAGAAACGACGCTGGTGGGGTCAGCGAACATGGACAGACGCAGCTTCGACCTGAACTTTGAAAACAATATTCTGTTTGTTGACGCCGACTTGACGCAGGCGGTTCGCGGCAGGCAAACGCAATACATTGCGCAGTCCATGCGAGTCAGCGAGGCTGATCTTGCTTCTTGGAGCTTGGCGCAGCGGCTTCGCAACAGCGTCATGGCCATACTCAGCCCTGTGCTGTGAGAGCCGCCCGGGGCACGCTGCAGGCGGCAAATTGAGGGCTGTTCGTGAACGGCCTGTGCAATTAATCCAGCTTCACGCCAGCTGCGCGAATCACTTCTCCCCAGCGGCTAATCTCGTCAGAGATATATTGCCGGTAGTCAGCGGGGGTGGAACCAAGGATTTGCGCCCCTTGTTGGCTCAGTTGTTCGCGAACCAAGTCTGACTTCAGCGCCGTTCTGATTTCCTCGTTCAGGCGATTGATGACAGCGTCTGGCGTGTCTGTGGGGGCGACTACGCCTTGCCAAGCGCCGCTTTCATAGCCGGGCATGACGCTCTCCGCCAAGGTGGGGACGTCGGGCAATAGTTCGCTGCGCTGGGCGCTGGTAATGGCCAACGCCTTAACGCGGCCTTGGCGCACGAAAGGCAGTGAATCGTTCAACGTGTTGGCCATGAATTGAACTTGCCCGCTTACCAGGTCGGTCATGCCGGGAGCACTGCCTCGATACGGAATATGTACCGCTTCAATGCCGGTGGATTGTGTGAATAAAAAAGCGGTCAAATGGGTGACGTTGCCGTTGCCCGCTGACGCATAGGACAGGGCCCTGGGGTTTTTCCGGGCGTATTCGATGAATTCCTGGACAGTGTCGGCGGGTACAGAAGGGTGTGTCAGCAAGACCATGGGCACGACGGCAGTCGAGGAAATCGGGGCAAAGTCTTTCTCGGGGTCGAAAGGTAATTTGCTGTACAGGTTGGGGCTTAAAGAAATAGACGAGGTGTTGTACAGAATCGTGTAGCCGTCGGGCTTGGCATTCGCGACGGCCTGCATGCCAATGGTGCCGTTGGCGCCCCCTTTGTTTTCCACCACCACGGGCTGCCCCAGCTGATCGTTCAGCTGCTTTGACAATACCCGCGCCACAAGGTCGGTCGGCCCGCCTGGCGGGAAAGGGACCACCATGGTGATTGCCCGATCCGGGTAACTATCGGCCTGCGCTTGCGCGGCTAGCGGCAGTAGGGCTGCGGCTGCGATTACCGCGTATGCGAGCTGAGTGAATTTGGGCTGCATGGTGGTTTTGTCCCCTTGAATTATGTTTTCGCTGCCTAGACATCATACGCCCAATGGGTGCTCCAAACTTGGAGGGCGATGGCAGCCGCCAACGGGGCGACTGCAACAACGCGGTGTTGTCGCTCCTGCCTCTGTCTACCCCATCTCCGGCGGGCAGATAGGGCGGTAGTTACGTGGTAGCAATTGATATTTTTTAAATATCACAATGGCAAATAATAATATTAGACGCCCATGGGCTTTCCATGGATAGTGTGTATTCATGTTTTTAGATGGATGCACGCAAAAATGATAGACACTCTGGATTTCACTGCGATTCCCGAGGAAGACGAGGCCCTTCGAGGGCCCGTGCGCAGCTTTCTTGAAGAAACCGTCATGGACTTGCCGGCTGATAGGCGCGCCCGGTCTTGGATGGGGTTTGATGCTGACTTCAGCAAGGCGCTGGCGCAACGTGGTTGGCTGGGGCTGACCTTGCCGCGCGAATATGGCGGCGCCGAACTCGGCCCTTTTGCCCGGTTTGTGATTTCCGAGGAATTGCTGGCATCGGGCGCGCCGGTATCGGCGCACTGGATTGCCGACCGCCAGAGTGGTCCGCTCATTCTGAAGTACGGCACTGAAGAACAAAAGCATTTTTATTTGCCGCGGATCAGCCGCGCTGAAGCCTTCTTTTGTATTGGCATGAGCGAGCCCGGTTCGGGCTCAGACCTGGCCAGCATACGTAGCCGTGCCACCCGCACGGATAACGGCTGGCTGCTGAACGGCAGCAAGATCTGGACAACCAACGCTCAGCACTCGCATTACATGATTGCCTTAGTGCGTACTTCGGGCGAGCCGCAGGACCGCTATAAGGGCCTGTCGCAGATCATTGTTGATCTCAGCCTTCCGGGCGTGACCATCCGTCCGATTGAAGATATGTCTGGCGATGCGCATTTCTCCGAAGTCTTTTTCGACAATGTGGAATGCCCGGCAGAAGCCTTGATCGGCGAAGAAGGCAATGGCTGGGCTCAAGTGAATGCAGAGTTGGCATTTGAGCGCAGCGGCCCGGAACGCCTGTATTCCAGCATGGTTCTGGTGGAAAGTTGGCTCAGGCATTGTAGAGATAATGTATCGAATGAAAGTGTGCGCCAAGAAACCATGGGGCATGTGGTTTCCTGGCTGGCGGTCCTGCGTTCTCTATCCGTCGCCCTGACGGCCAAACTGGTGCGTGGCGAAAGCCCCGCCATTGAGGCGTCGCTGGTGAAGGATATGGGCACCGAAATTGAGCAGGCGATTCCGCGCTGGATTGGCGATGTCCTTGGTGCTGAACCTCAGTTGGCTGCTTCTGCCGAACTGCGTCGCACGGTGTCGTATCTGGAGCAATTGGCGCCGTCGTTTTCTTTGCGTGGCGGCACACGTGAAATCATGCGAGGCATTATCGCCCGCGGCCTCAAACTGCGCTAGGAGTTGTTGTATGGATATGCTTACGGAAGCAATAGAGCGCCTGTTCCGCGAACGGTGCACGCCCGAACTGATTCGGAATATTGAAGTAGGGGGTGATGCCGCACCATTGTGGGCGGAAATCGTAGAAAGCGGTTTTCTGGATATTCTTCTGCCTGAAGATGAAGGCGGTGCAGGGGTGTCCCTGGATGAAGCGTTTCCTGCCTTCATGTTGGCGGGTCAATACGCCGTGCCCCTGCCTTTTGTGCAGACCGTTATGGCGCGCGCCTGGCTGCATGCTCGCGGCGTCCAGGCTCCGGAAGGCGCTATTGCGCTCGCCGGCCCGGAATCCGTGCGTTTGGCTGATGGCGGCTTGAGTGTGAGGTCGGTGGCGTTTGGCAAGACGGCTCAATGGGTGTTAGCCGAGTTTGATGACCTTTGGGTGGTACTGCCCACCGAAGCCGCTCGGGTGGAAGGCGACCAGGCTCGCGGCAGCCAAACGGCCGATTTCAGTTGGCCTTGTTTGCCGGGAACGGCGCTTATCGTCAGCATGGGCGAGGGCGATGTGTGCCCGCCCGCGCAACTGGCTGCTGCATCACTAACCCCCTTGCTGGCGGGCGCGGCTCATCAGGCGCTGGACATGGCACTGTCCCATGTGGCTGAACGCCAGCAGTTCGGCAGGGCGATTGCGCAATTCCAGGCTGTGCAGAATCAGATCAGCGTCATGGCAGAAAGGGTGTGGGCCATGCGCATGGCAGCGCGTATGGCTTTGCAGGCATCCGGCCCCATGCCATCGTTCGGCATGACCGCCATCGGCAAAACACGTTGCAGTGAAGCAGCGGCTTTAGTGGCGGATATCGCCCATGCTTTGCATGGCGCCATCGGCATTACCGAAGAGTTCGACCTGCAGCTGTACACAAGGCGTTTGCGTGAATGGCGTCGAGCCGCAGGCTCCGAAGCCTGGTGGGCACGCCGCCTGGGTCGTGATGTCATCGAGAACAGCAAGGGCTCGGTGTTGGACTACATATTGTCCTGCGTAAAAGCCTGAGCTCTGACCAAGCGCCTATGTGTGAGCCCCGCCTTTGCGGGCGGGGTCAAGCCAGACAGATTCATGTTCAGCTGAGAGGAGACAATGCAAAAAATATATGAATCAGCAGACGAAGCCGTGAGCTTCGTCGAGGATGGCGCCACCATTTTGGTGAGCGGTTTTGGCGATATCGGCTTGCCGTTCGAACTGCTGCATGCCTTGGCGCGCACCAAGGTGAAGGGCCTCACCATCGTGTCCAACAATGCCGGGACGGGAGAACTCGGCCTTTCCAGGTTATTCAAGAACCGGCAGGTGTCAAAGTTGATTGCCTCTTTTCCATCACAGCCGGACTCCTTGCATTACTACGATGCCTACGAAGAAGGCGGGGTGGAGCTCGAATTGGTGCCTCAGGGAACGTTGGCAGAGCGTATCCGGGCCGGCGGAGCCGGCCTGGCGGGCTTTTTTACACCCACAGGCTATGGCACAGAATTGGCCCAGGGCAAGGAAACACGCGAGGTCAATGGCAAAGGCTATGTCTACGAAGAAGCATTGACGGGTGACTTTGCTTTTATCAGAGCGCATCTTGCCGATGCCTACGGCAACCTCAGATACCGGCTGGCCAGCCGGACTTTCAATCCCATCATGGCGATGGCTGCCCGCAACACGATAGCCGAAGTCGGAACAATCGTTCCTGTCGGCGATATCGGGCCTGACGATGTTCATACGCCGGGTGTTTTTGTGGATCGGATCGTGGAGATCGGAAATGAGTAAGGGTTGGTCAGACGAAGCGCTGGCGCGACGCGTGGCGCTGGATTTGCCGCATGGCGCAGTCGTGAATCTGGGTATCGGCATGCCTGTTGGCGTTGCAGATCATGTGCCGGAAGGACGACTGGTCTTCTTCCACTCGGAAAACGGCATCATCGGCATGGGGCCGGCCCCGCAGAAGGGCTTTGAAGACCCGGACATTGTTAATGCCGCCAAGCAGCGCGCCACATTGATCCCGGGCGCCTCCATTGTTCATCACGCGGATTCGTTTTCTCTGATACGCGGCGGGAGGTTGGATTTCTCTATCTTGGGAGCGCTTCAGGTGGCGCCAAACGGCGATATCGCCAATTGGAAGGTGCCGGGACAAAAAGGCGGGGGTGGCGTAGGAGGCGCCATGGACCTTGCCGTTGGAGCGAAGAAAGTGGTTGTCATGATGCGCCACCAGGATAAAAAAGGCCGGCCCAAGCTGGTTGAGCAGTGCTCTTTTTCGTTGACGGCGGTAAAGACTGTGGCGCTGGTGTACACGGAACTGGGCGTGTTTGAGTGTGCGGGAGATCACTTCTTGGTCAGGGAGTGTGCGCCGGGTATCGGGCAGGATGAACTGCGATCCCGGACAGGAGCGAGGCTGGAGTTTGGCTGATAAAGCCTCGGAGTTGAATTAAACAAATCAATAGAACTACAGAAGGAGACAAACATGAAAATCAGAAATATTTTCGCAGCGCTTTGCCTTTTCTCGTCTGTGTCGGCAGCCGCAGCGTTTCCCGACAGGCCTATTAATTTGGTCGTGCCGTATCCCCCGGGCGGGGCGGTGGACCCCATTGCCAGGCTTTATGCTGAAAAAATATCGGATAACTGGGGTGTGCCCGTTGTGGTGCTGAATCGCCCGGGAGCAGGTACCACCATCGGCATGAATCAAGTGGCCCGGGCAGAACCGGACGGCCACACTGTCATTCTTGCGACCGCCAGTATCACGAGTAACGCGCCGCTATACAAGACATTACCCTACGACACGCTTAAGGATTTCACCTATCTCAGCATGGCGGGGATCATTCCCTTGGCTATTGCGGCCAATCCCAACACGCCGGTAAATACGCTGGATGAACTGGTGAGCACACTTAAGGAAAAGCCGGGCAGCCTGAGTTGGTCGTCGTCGGGCAATGGCAGCATTATTCATCTGGGCGGTGAGCTTTTTGAATCGCTGGCCGGCGTAGACATGATGCATGTTCCCTATAAGGGTAGCGGTCCCTCCGTCATGGCGGGAGTGGCAGGCGAAGTGGATATGTCGTTTGATTCGGTCTTCCTGATGCGTCCGCAGGCCGAGGCGGGCAAACTGAAATTCATCGCTGTGGCAAGCCAGGAACGGGTGGCCTCATTGCCGGACGTTCCGGCTATCGCAGAAAAATATCCAGGCTATTTCGTGACATCGTGGGTGGGCTTCATGGGGCCAGCCAATATGCCCAAGGAAGCCACCGAAGCGTGGGCTAAGGAAATCGCGCGGATTTCCGCTCTACCTGAGATCAAGGACAAGCTCGGCACCATGGGGGTCGAAGCAACTTCCAACACGCCTGAAGCGTTTTCGGCCTTTGTTGAGAGCGAGATCAAGAAATGGGAAAAAGTGATGGCCGAGGCCAATATTCCTCAGCTTGAGTAATCGTTTGTGCAGTGGGCCGGGTCGTTCCGGCCTGCATCAACACTTCTAGGAGAGACAATGTCCCCAAGTACCGAAATGGCTGCGACGGTACTGCCGCAGCAAGAGTATTTCGCGCATTTGGCGGCGGGCCGGTTCATGATTCAGCGGTCGCGCAGCAGTGGCGAATATGTGTTTTACCCCCGTGTGGCCGCGCCGCGTACGGGCGCCCTTGACCTTGAATGGGTGCAGGCGTCTGGCCGTGGCACTGTCTATGCCACTACCGTGATGCGTGTGCGCCCCCCGGCGCAGCCTTACAACGTTTGCCTGGTCGAGCTGGAAGAAGGGCCGCGCATGATGAGCCGCGTCGAAGGCATAGACCCTCAGGATGTACGGGTAGGCATGCCTGTACAGGCGCGCATTTCCCAGGATTCCGACGGTCAGCCGCTGGTGGTCTTTGATGTTCGAGTGCAGGAGCAGGAATGAGTATTGAGCATTTTCCCCGCGGCAAGACTGCCATAGTTTCTTCTGCAACCTATGGCATGGGCGAGGCGCCAGGGCTGTCATCGTTGGATCTCGCTGTGCGGGCCAGCGTTCAGGCGTTATCCAATGTGGGCTTGACTCCCGCCGATGTCGACGGGCTGTTCATCGCTTTGCCCGACGATTTTCTTTCCGGCTTGAGCTTTACTGAATATCTGGGAATTTCGCCGCGTCTGACTGACAACAATCGGACGGGCGGGTCGGCGTTTCTGACACACGCCATTCATGCAGCCTTGGCTTTGGACGCAGGCTTGTGCGATGTCGCCTTGATTGCTTACGGCAGCAATCAGCGCAGCGCTGCGGGTAAGCTGGTGAGCTCAATGCGGCCTTCGCCTTACGAAGGGCCTTATAAGCTGGCGCGCCCGTTAGGTGCTTATGCGCTGGCGGCCTCACGTTATGCGGCACAGTATGGGTTAACAAAGGAACAGCTTGGCGCGGTGGCCATGGCCGCGCGTCAGTGGGCGGCCAAGAACCCGGATGCTTTCATGCGTGACCCGCTCACCATGGATGAATACCTGGCTTCGCGCATGGTGGCGGACCCCTTCTCGGTGCGCGACTGCTGCCTGGTCACAGATGGCGCTGCGGCTGTGGTGATGACGCGGGCAGACCGCGCTCGCGATCTTGCCGATCGGCCGGCTTATCTGCTGGGGGGCGCGCAGGCCGCTTGGCACAAGGACATCACCAATATGCCTGATCTCACCGTTACAGCCGCATCGCTCAGCGGGCCGCGTGCCATCAGCCAGGCGGGAGTGAAACCGGCAGACATTGATGTCGTCGAACTGTATGACGCCTTTACGCTGAATACCATTCTGTTCCTCGAAGACCTGGGCTTTTGTGCCAAGGGTGAGGGCGCGGCTTTTGTGGAGAATGGGCGTATTGCGCCCGGTGGCCAATTGCCGGTGAATACCAATGGTGGTGGCTTGTCCTGCGTGCATCCGGGCATGTATGGCTTATTCACCATGGTCGAGGCCGCTCAGCAACTGGCTGGCAGCGCAGGTGACCGTCAAGTGGCTAATGCCAAGCTGGCGCTGGCGCACGGTAACGGTGGAGAACTATCGAGCCAAGCGACCCTGGTGCTGGGCAGCGCCGATACACTTTAAGCCAGTGTTCCCGCTTGCTCGTAGAGCCGCCTTGGCCGGCATGGTCAGGGCGTTTTGTGAGCAGCGGCGCAAGTCACTCGCCGGGGATCGTGGCAGGGTCGGGCTCGCGGTCTTGTGGAAATGCAGCTTGCGCCACGGCCTGAAAGTTGCGGATCAGCACGGTTTCATCATTTGGGCGCCAGGCCAGGGCGATAGCGATGGAAGCGCTGCTGGGGAAGTCGATAATCGTTTTCCAGGCAACTCTCTGGTTACTGCCCGATTGGCGGCTGACAGATGGCACGAGGGCAATGCCCAAACCGGCTTCCACCAGGCTTATTAGCGTAGCCACTTGCAGGGCTTCTTGTGTGATGCGAGGGGTGAACCCGTGCGCCTCGCAGGCGTGTAACGCAGCCATGCGCAAGCCGTGCGCTTCGTGGGCATAGAAAATGAAATCCTGATTGCGCAGGTCTGCCATGCGCACGTGGGTGACGCTGGCCAATGCGTGATTGCGCGGTACGGCCAGTATGAGGTTTTCAGTTTGCAGGGTTTGCATATGCAGTTGGCTGCGACTGGGCACGGGTGTGCGCAAAATGCCGATGTCTAATGTGCCATTTGCAAGCGCATCGATAATCTGCACCGAGCGTGATTCGCGCAGTATCAGTTGTACGCCGGGGTAGCGCTGGCGGAAAAGGGGTACGACAATCGGCAAAATGCTGTGTGTGGCGGAACCCACGAAACCAATGCTCAGCACCCCTCGTTCGCCTTTGGTGGCCGCCCGGGCCGATTGCACGAACTCTCCTGCATGGAACAGGGCGCGCCGTGCATCTTGTAAGGCGGCTTCGCCACTTTTGGTCAGGCGCACGCCGTTTTTGCCGCGATGGAAAAGCTCAACCCCAAGTTCCGTTTCCAGCTTGCGTATGGAAACAGACAGGGGCGGCTGCGACATATGGAGCTTTTCCGCCGCTTTGCGGAAGTTCAGCGTCTCGGCGAGCACAACAAACTGACGCAGATGGCGAAAATCCATGGCAAGGGCCTATACAGAAAAAGTATCAACTAAAACAAAGCCATATTAGGTGTTTGAATCAACATCGTAAATACGGTTTGCTTCAGTCCGCAGCAAAAGCTTGTCAGCGCAGTGCACCCAAGCTGTGCGGCAGCAGCCGCTGAAGATACGGATATCCTCTCACCCGAGATGCGTGGGGAACCGCGCTGTTGGGTAAGAGGAGGCCCAGGGACGCTTATTTTTTGTCGCGCTTAGATGCCATGAACGCTTCAACCGCTTCAGCATGCTGAGGCGATTTGTGGGCAATGGCTTGGAAGGCAGCACACATTTCTAGGTGGGAATCCAAGCGGGTGAATGGCGATTCGCGCAACAGGCGTTTAGCCATGCGTACGCTTTCTGGGGGATTGACCGCAATGCGGGCCGCCAGGCTGCGGGCTTCTTCCATAAGGGACTCGGCCGGGACGACGCGCGAGACAATGCCCCACTCCAGCGCTTGTTGCGCGCTGAAGGTATCGCCAGTGAGCGCCAGTTCGGCGGCTCGAGAAGGGCCGACCAGGCGCGGCAGGAACCAAGCGCCGCCGTCGCCCGGAATGATGCCCAGCTTGACAAAGCTTTCCGCCATTTTGGCGTTTTCGCTGGCGATGCGGATATCGCACATGCAGGCCAGATCAAAACCCGCGCCAATGGCGTGACCATTGATTGCTGCAATAGTGGGCACTTCAAGATTATGCAGTGCCAAGGGCAGGCGCTGGATGCCTTCGCGATATTCGTGGCGCAGAACGGCGCTGTTGAACTCGGGGCGTAACTGGCGTTCCATTTCGTCGATGCTGCCACCCGATGAAAACACCGAGCCCTTGGCGGTGATGATGACAACACGAGCGGTATGTTCAGTCTGAATGCGATGGAAGGCGTCCAGGAAAGCGTCTACCAGCCCGCTGCCGGTTAGTGCATTGCGGGTGGGCGGGTAGTCCATCGTCAGCGTGACGATGCCCTGTTCGTCTTGTTCAAAATGCAGAATGTCGGTCATTGCGTCCTCTTTTTATCAAACCTTGGGGCAGCATAGGGGCTGTGCCTGATTCACACTAATATTATTTATTTGTTATCTGATACGTATTGTGTATCGTCGTGCCAATCAGGGAAGGGTGCGGGTTAGCGCCCGGCAGCCAGTGCAGATATGCCGCCGGCGACACCCATGTCTGATTTAGGAATGTCCCGAATGACGACTCTGACATCGTCGATCGACACGCCAAGGCTGGCGCTGGCTGCTTCGCACAACGCCGCAATGAGCCCCGCTTTCAGCTCGACGGTGCGGCCTTCTATCAGATAGACAAGGTAGAGCACCTGAGGCGCACCAACTTGCCCGGCAACGATGACATGATCGGCTTCATGCTCCTGGAGCAAGACTCGCACGCTGGGCAGCGGGGCGTTGAGCGCTGTGACAACCGCTTGTGTGGACTGCTCCAGTAAGGCGCGTTTCTGGGCGGCGGAATGGCCGGTGTTCAGGTGGGCGGTCAGAATAGGCATGTTGGTGTTCCTCCGTATGGGGTGGCAGCGTATTGGGTTGTTGGAAAGGGAAATATACGCGAATCACAACGAGAACCTGAGGGCTCAGCCTGTTCAGGTCGGAACACGTATGACGCCTACAGGGGCTGATTGGCCTTTTTATCACTTATGGCGGATACTAAAGAAGTGTTTGTTTTTTAAGGATTTTCCCTAAATTGGACAACCCTCTTTGTAGTCACCCCGGTTTTGAAACGCGTATGCAGCGCATAACCATTCCCGGCGGTGAAGAATTGTTGATCCGGTCGTTGCTTGACCGCCAGCAATATTACGACCCCACAGGGGCCGCTGAACGGTTGGGCATCTGTTCTGCATCATGGCCATTGTTCGGGCTTGTGTGGCCCTCTAGCATTTATATGGCGCAAAAACTGTTGCAGCGGCCCGTTACGCCGGTTGAACGCATACTGGAAATCGGCTGCGGGCTCGCTCTACCCACGCTAGCGGGGCGCCGACAGGGGGCAACCATCACCGCCAGCGATCGCCACCCTTTTACCCGCCGTTTTCTGGAACATAACGCGGGCCTTAACGACATTACCACCATCAAGTATCGCCACGGGCAGTGGGGCGAGGCGGGAGAAGTCTGCATCAACGACGCGGGAGCTGAGCCGCTTTCCGCCCGTTACGATCTCATTCTGGGCAGCGACCTGCTTTATGATCGCGATGCGCCGGCGCAACTGGCCGACTTCATTGATGACCACGCTAAAGCCCAGGCTGAAATCTGGATCATCGACCCCGATCGGGGGCATCGGCCTGCGTTTACCCGCCAAATGGCCACGTATGGTTTTGAACTGGTTGAGCAGGAACGCATTGAAGAGGTCACCATGAACGATGGTGGCATGGCTTACAAAGGGCGTTTGTTGCGTTACATGCGGTAGATGTGCGCTGGTAAGGCAGGCGTGCCTGTGCGATGATTGCGCAGCGTGCCGCCTACCGGGAGCCTACCCATGTTTTTTTCCCTGCTTTTTGCCACATTCTTTATTGCGCTGGCTGTTTCTGTCGCCGTTGTAAAAGCGTTCAGCCGCCCCGTCCGGGGCATTCTTGACCGCATCATCGACGACAGCATTAGTGCTGCCTGGCATCGTTACATTACGTTTGCTGCGTTGGTGGTGGGCGTATCAGGCGGTGTGCGCATTTATTCGCTGGAACGCTATATTCAGCCCGAACGCCTGCCGGAAGGCGGGGGGCAGCCCTTGGTGTTGACCGCCGAGCGATGGACGCTGGAAATTTATCGCACCGTCATCGAATGCTTGCAAAGCATGGCTTGGATGTACTTGGTGGTGTTTTTATTCGCCCTGATCGCTTACGTGATCGTGCGCATCGCGGAACGACGCAGCGGCAAAGCGCAATAAAAACACCTGGCCCGCCCTTACTTCTTTACGCCGAAGCAGTGTTCCAGGCTCGGGAATCGGCCTTCTCGAACATCGTCGGCATACTGCTGTGCAGCGTTGCTGATGACTGAACCGACGTCGGCGAACTGCTTGGCAAACTTGGGAATGCGGGAACCACTGAGGCCAAGAATATCTTCCGTGACAAGAATCTGCCCGTCGCAGGCGGGCGAGGCGCCAATGCCTATGGTGGGAATGGATAGCGTTTCGGTGATGCGGCGCCCCAGTGCTTCGGTAATGCCTTCCAGAACCACGGCGAATGCGCCGGCTTCCTGGTGGGCCAAGGCGTCTTCAACAATGCGTTCGGCGACTTCTTCGCTGAAACCCTGCGCCTTGAAGCCGCCCATAACGTTCATGTATTGGGGCATCAGGCCCACATGGGCCAGTACCGGGATGCCGCGCTCGACCATAAAGCGTGTGGTGGGCGCCAGAGCCGCCGGGCCTTCGATCTTCACCGCCTGAACACCGCTGCCTGCCACCATGGCCACCGCGTTCCTGAATGCGGCTTCAGGCGATTCTTGGTAACTGCCAAAAGGCATGTCCACCACCACACAAACCCGCTGAGTGGCATTCACTACTGCCTTAGCATGGGCCGTGAGCATTTCAGCAGTAATGGAAAGGGTGTCGGGCATGCCATAGCCGACCATGGCGGTCGAGTCGCCCACGAGTATCATGTCAAGGTGGGCGTCCAGCAAGCGGGCGATCGGCGCACTGTAGGCGGTCAGGGCTGCAAGCTTCTTTTGCCCTTTGTAAGCGGTCAGTTGGGGGACGCTGATACGGCGCACTTCTGCGTGTACACTCACTTTCTTTCTCCAAGTCAGGCTTAAAAGCCGGTAATCTGGCGTTATAGCATGGGGTTCCACCATCAGATGTCGAGCCTCGGGCTTGTGACGCAGACAGTCGGCACAAGGACAATCATGCGATTCGACGACACTACGGTTTCGCTCAGCGACACTCTAACGCGTACGATTAATAGCATACAGGGCGAAACCGTAACGCTGCGGGAACTGGTGGCTGCGATTGGCGAGCAGGGGATGCTGTTGTTGTGTGCGCTTGCGGCCCTGCCTTTCTTGATTCCGGTCTCCATACCAGGCGTATCCACCGTGTTTGGCGCCGCAATCGTGCTGCTGGCAGTGGCGATTACGCTGAATCGTTCACCGTGGCTGCCCGATCGTATTCTGGATCGTGAACTCGATGCCGCCAAGCTGCTGCCTGCGCTGCGCAAAGGCGTAAAGCTGGTGTCGCGCATCGACGCCTGGGTGCGGCCGCGTGCATTAAGCCTGACTGCCGGTCGCATGGCGGTCGTGAATGGGTGTGTGCTGGTATTTGGCGGCCTTCTGCTCATGGCGCCATTCGGTTTAATTCCGTTTTCCAATACCGCACCTGCGATAGGCATCCTGCTGTTATCCATCGGCATGATCCAGCGCGATGGCGTGTTCGTGCTGTTGGGCTACCTGGGCACGGTGCTGACCGTCGTCTACTTCAGTGTGTTGTTATTCGCGGCCTTCTGGGCGGGCAGCACGCTGCTTAGCTAAAGGGCGGTAGGGCGGTGCGGCGATGTTTAGATGGTTGATGGGCAAAGGAGCGCGGCCTGCGCGCGTTAAGCGTGAGCTGGCGACGATCGACCCAGACCAATGGGCCGCAACCTTGGCGCAGCACTATTTTCTGACGGGTTTGAGTCCCCAGGAAGAAGCCGCCTTGTTTCAGCGTGTGGGGTGGTTGCTGGCCAGTAAAAGTTTTATTGGCGCTCAGGGGCTGTCCATCACCCCCGAAATACTGTTATCTATTGCGGCGCAAGCCGCTTTGCCCATTATCAATCTGGACCCGGCCGTTTATGAAGGGTGGACGGAAATCATCATTTATCCGGGCGGTTTTCTCATACCCCGGTCTGAAATGGATGAAAGCGGCGTGGTGCACGAATACATGCAGGAAGCGGCGGGCGAAGCCTGGGAAGGCGGGCCGGTCATTCTTTCGTGGGAAGACTGCGGCCCCGGCCAGGGACCCGATATCAACGTTGTGATTCATGAGTTCGCCCACAAGCTGGACCTCTATCACAGCGAGGCCGATGGCATACCCTGGCTGGGGCAGCATGGGCCGCAGCTAACGCCCCGTATGTGGGGGCAGACGCTGGACGCGGTTTTCGACGACTTTTGCAGCAGGCTGGATGAGGTCGAGGCAGCCATTCCCCCTGATGTTGACCCCGAATCCGATGCCGCAGAGCCTTGGTATCAGACTTTGCCGTTGGACCCGTACGCGGCAACCGATAAGGCAGAGTTCTTCGCCGTCAGTTCAGAAGCTTTTTTTGTGAACCCCGCACCGCTGGCTGGCGCTTATCCCGATTGGTACGCTTTGCTCAGTCACTATTACCGCCAAGACCCTTTGCGTAGATTAAGCGCCGGCGCAATACAGCCCTCACCGTAGATGGGTGACGGCGTCAGTGCCAGTTGCGCAGCAATACATACAGGGCTGTGCCAAGCACAATACTCAGCAAGGGGTTGCGGCTGCGCCATTGCAGCAGGCAGGTCAGGGCAATGGATAACAGTTCAGGCCAGGGCCCGGTGGCATGTTCACGGGCTGCGCTGCCGGCTGAGTGCACCAATAACAAGGCCATAATGGCCAGTGGCAGAAAGCGCCCCAGGTGCTGAATAACAGGTGAACGGCGCAGCCAATGCGCGCTAAGAAAGGGCAGGGCACGCAAAGCGAAGGTAACCGCGCCCATGGCGGCAATCACTGCCAACAAGTAAGAGATATCGTTCATCTCAGCGTTTCTCCTTCTTGTAGGCGATGACGCCCACGGCGATGCTTAGCGTAATCGCCAACACCAGCGCATGTTTAGGCGCAATGGCTGCCGCCACCGCGTAGGACACTATGGCGGTCCAAAGCGGCAAGGGGCTGCTGCGTGCCCGCCACTGTTCAACGGTGAGAACGGCAAATAAGGAGCACAGAACGAAATCCAGCCCGTCTAAGGGGATTTTGGCTTGGGAGCCGATCACAGCACCCAGTAAGGTGCCTAGCACCCACCAACCCTGATTCAGTAGCGCTAACAGTGTCATCCGGCTTGCAGGCGTGCCGGCCGGTAAGGTTGTTAGAACGGAATACGTTTCATCCGTCAGGGCGAAGGCGGTGTACCAGCGTAGTACAAACTTCCGGGGAAAGGTCTCAAGCAGCGACAAGCCATAGAAAATATGCCGCAGGTTGACTAGCAATGTGGCTAACGCGATGGTGCTGACCGGCATGCCCGCCGCCACCATGGGCACCATCATGTACTGTGCGGCGCCCGCATAGACCACCAGGCTGGTGAGCACGGCCATAAACCAGCTGGCTCCGGCTTGTACGAACAGAAAACCGAATACCATGCCTAGCGGGATATAACCCATGGCAACGGGCATGGTGAGGTTGAAAATCGACAGGGGAGGGGGGGATGCGACGGAGTGCTGCGACGAAGGCATAGTGCTGCAAAAAGGCTGAAAAAGAGAGTGCCCGCCAAAATAGCCGGCGGGCAATCAGTATGATACCGCAGTCGTCTCTAGCGGTTTAAACCCCAACAACGCAGTTGCGCGAGATTTTCTTGGCTTCGTACAGGCGGTTATCTGCCCGCATGGCTGCGCCTTCGAAGTGTTCACCGGGCTGGAAAGAGGCGACACCAATGCTCACTGTGTAGTTGATGGTTTCTCCATCATAGTTATTGATCGACGATGCTTCTGTCTGGGCCCGGATATTTTCTGCGATTGCCATCGCAGCTGCTTTATCGGTGTTGACCAGGACGGCGACGAATTCCTCGCCACCGTAGCGGGCTGCCAGGTCGTTAGGCCTGAGGGAGCGCCTCAGGATGCTGGCGAAATTGCGCAGCACATCATCGCCAAAAGCGTGGCCATGGTTATCGTTAATGCGTTTGAAATGGTCCAGATCCATCATGAGCAGGGCGCGCGGGGCGTCTGGCTCGCGGGTGGTGAGCTGTTCCATGGTGCGTGCCAGGGCACCCCGGTTGAGCAGGCTGGTGAGCGGGTCATGCGTGGCTTCACGATACAAGCGCAGCATCAGCCCCAACTGAAAATAGTTGGCGGTAATGGAAATGCTTAGCAGTGCCGCCAGCAGCCAGATGGCTTGCAGGCCTTCGGCGGTGAAAAGCACACCGGCGATATGCAGTGCATACGCTTCCAGCAGGATGAGCCCGCCCCCCAATATTGCGGATTCGCTCAGGGTGAAGGGAAAGATGGCCAGCATAGCCACCAGCATGTAGGGAATAAAGTTGTAGCCGATCAGGGATGTGGTTTCGTCTGAAACCGAGAACAGCACCACAGCGTAAAAGGCGGCCGGTGTGACAAGTATCAGGCCCGCCGAGAGTCTCGCCAGTTGTAAACGTGCTTTGCTGTAGTACGCCAGCAGAATGATGAGCGCCAGGGCCGCCAGCATAACCAGCCGCGACACCAGAGCCGCACCGAGACTGCCGGCAGGCAGCATCAGCCAGTCCACCAGAGCCCAGAAAGGCAGTAGAGCCAAGAATACGAGGCCCACTATCACAACACGGTTGCGTAGATAGTCTCCGCGCGCATACGCAAAATCGCGTGAGTGCGAGTGGCTTGAAAAGGTATCACGTAGTGAACTCAGGCTCATTTTAATCATGCTTAAAAGGCCGGTCAGCACGGATTGCAGTTCAGGCATCTTCATGAAAGCAGTCAGATAGGTAAACGTTTCATCCTTGCATGGCACGGCACATGCTGGGTTGATATTCATCAAGTCCGCATGGACGATGTGTCAACCCAGGAGTTTATGCTATGAACAAAATCCCCACTTTAATTTTTGCAAGTGTGGCCGCGATGGCGTTGGCAGGGTGCGGGAGCTCCCCCGATAGTCGTGAGCTGACTCAGAAAACGGTTGAGTATGAGTGTGGGCCGGGCGGCGAGCAGCCTTTAACGGTTCAGTACACCTTCCATGGGGAAGAAGCGCAGTCGGCGCGCATTGTTTACATGAATCAGGCTGTGGACATGGTGCGTGTGACCGTGGGCCATGCCGATAGGGCGGGTAACACCTTCCGTGGAGCAGGCTACACCTGGACCACCGGCGCGTTTGATATTGATGATGTAGACGACGTGGATGGCGATATGTTGACGCAGGACGCCCCGGCAGGCACCGTACCGGCAAGCCAATACGGTTCAGTGACCGACCGTTATGCGGGTACGCACGGCGCCCAGACCAGAGTGGTCGGCACCGTGCTGTTGCGTGATTGCCGCGTTAGCTAGCTTGTATGCCGCTCAACCTGAGTTGCGCAGCCCTGCGGCAATACCGTTAATCGTCATGTGAATGGCGCGCTGGCTTTGGCTTTCTGCGTCATGCTCATTGAACTCTTTCGGGCCGCACTTGCGGTGGCGTTGCAGAAGCTCCACTTGCAGGTGGTTGAGCGGGTCAATATAGGCAAAGCGTTCCAGCAGCGCGGCCGCCAGTTGCGGGTCGCGTTCCAGCAAATCATGGCCGCTGACTTTGCGGAACATCGTCAAGGTTGTGTGGAACTCATCTTCCATACTTTGGAAGATGGTTTCGCGTAGACGTTTGTCGGCCACCAGCAGGGAATAGCGGCGAGCGATGGTGAGGTCGGTTTTGGCCAGAACCTGCTCCATATTGGACAACAGGCTGCGGAAGAACGGCCATTCGCGCGCCATTTCCTGCAGCTGTTCCAGGCGCGCCTCTGCTGAGGCCGGCGCGCCGTCGCACCCTTCGTCCACATAGCGTTTCAGGGCCGTGCCGACGCCGTACCAGCCAGTCAGCATGAGCCGGCATTGCGCCCAAGAAAAGCCCCACGGAATGGCGCGCAGGTCTTCAATGCGTTGCGTGGATTTGCGTGCAGCCGGGCGCGAGCCGATATTTAATTCTGCAATCTCGCTGATGGGGGTTGCGGCGAAAAAGTATTCGGTGAATCCCGGTGTGCCGTATACAAGGTCGCGGTACGCAGCCTCAGCTTGCTCCGACATCCAGTTCATGGCGCTGAAGTATTTATCCAACCGCTCATTTTCTATGCGGGCAGCTTCGGCTGCAGGGGTCAGACTGGCCTCCAATGTGGCGGCGACAATGTTTTCCAGGTGCCAGCGGCCGACTTCGGCATCCTTGTATTTGCCCTGAATCACTTCGCCCTGTTCGGTGAGGCGGATTTGCCCGTTCACCGTGCCGGGTGGCTGGGCAATGATGGCTTCGAAGCTGGGGCCGCCGCCTCGTGCCACGGAACCGCCCCGGCCATGAAAGAGCCGTAAACGCGTATTGCGCTTCTGGAACACCTTGACCAGTTCGCGCTCGGCGCAATACAGCGACCAGTTAGAAGTGAGGTAGCCGCCATCCTTGTTGCTGTCTGAATAGCCCAGCATGACTTCCTGAATACCCGCCTGGACACCGCGCACGCGTTGCTTGACTTCGGGAAGGTCGAGCCAGCCCGCCATGATTTCTGCGGCCCGTTCCAAATCAGGAATAGTCTCGAACAAAGGGACAACCATTAAACCTGCCGCCAATTTGGCTTGGCGTACTTCCGCTGCGTTAGCGGGCGCCGGCTGAGAAGGGTCGAAATGCTGGGCATCGGGGCGCAGCAAGCCGGTTTCCTGTTGTAGAACCAGCACTTCCAGCAGATCGCTCAGGGTTTCGGTATGCGAAATAATGGTCTGTTCGATGGCGCGCGGGCCGAAGCGGGCGCGGCATCGGGCGGCCATTCTCAGAATAGCCAGTTCCTTGTCTGTTTCTTCGGAATACGTCAGCCATGGCGAATACAGGGGGCGGTTTTGGGCCAGTTCGCCGCGCAATAGTTCGATGCGCTGTTCTTCGCCCAGCTCCAGATAGCGCACAGGCTGGCCATTGTGCTTGACGCCGGCGGCAGAGAACAGCTCATCCAGCACGCGTTCGTGGACATCCGAACTTTGGCGCATATCGAGCGTCGCCAGATGGAAGCCGAATACGCGCAGTGCTTGGCGCAGTTCGCCCAAGCGCAGGTGGGCGATGGCTGTGCCATGATTATTCTGCAGAGAATCAGCGATGACGGCGAGATCGGCGTCGAACTCTTCGGGGCCGGAATAAGGCTCCGCCTCGTAGGTTGGGCGGGTCAGCAACGGGCGTTGCAATATGCCTTGTGCCGTGGCCACCAGGCGGGCATAGATATGGATGCAGGCCCGGCGGTAGGGTTCGTCGATGCGGTGTAAGGAGGTGTCGCGGCTTTCAAGGGCAAGCTCCTCCAGGGCGGCATCGATGTTCACCAGGTTGCGCGACATGGAAAGTTCCGTGCCCAGCGCCTTGACCTCATCAAGGTAGTAGCGGAACGCGTGGGTTGCCTGGCGGGTGAGCGCCAGTTCCAGGGTTTCGGCATTGACATTGGG
Organism: Achromobacter sp. F4_2707; assembly: GCF_047501535.1. Classification (NCBI taxonomy): domain Bacteria; kingdom Pseudomonadati; phylum Pseudomonadota; class Betaproteobacteria; order Burkholderiales; family Alcaligenaceae; genus Achromobacter; species Achromobacter sp. F4_2707. Next base: position 57,808 of record NZ_JAZDRJ010000013.1, on the reverse strand, counting down.
GTTGCCGTCGCGGTCGCCGCCAATCCAACTGCCAGTTGTCAGAAAGGGCGGTAGTAGTGCAGGGCGGCTTTGCAGGGCGTCTTTGCCTTCAGCCTCCAACAGGGTGGCCAAATCTTGGTAAAGCCGCGGAATCGCCTTCAGGAAGGTATGCTCGTAATAGCCAAGGGCGTTGTCGATTTCATCCAGCACGGTGAGCTTCTGTTGGCGCAGCATGCGGGTTTGCCAGAGCGTGGCGATCAGGCCGGTCAGCCGCTGGCGGCTGCGCAGCGTTTCGCTTGGGGTCTGGATATCGTCATTATGCTGAAGCTGGCGGGCGATTTCACGGTGCACATCCAACGTGCTTTTGCGCTGGACTTCCGTGGGGTGGGCGGTCAGCACGGGCACAATGCTCATTTCGTCCAAGGCGCGCAAAATGGCGCGTGGCTCGACGCCGCGTTCTGTCAGAAAGTTCAGCGCATCGCCCAGGCTGCCATGCATGGGCGTAGCTTCGTTCAGTTCGTGTTCGCGCTGGCGGCGGTTCTGTTCGCGATCTTCCGCGATATTCGACAGGTGCAGAAAGTAGCTGAATGCGCGCGCTACAGAGTTGACCTGCGCATCATCGAGCTGCTGAATGGAGCTTTCTAGCACCGGTTCTTGAGTCACATCACCTTCCCTGCGGAAAGTCACGGCCGCCCGACGCAGTTTTTCGATGGTGTCGTAGATTGCCTTGCCATCGCTTTCCCGTATGACTTCGCCCAGTGCTTTGCCCAACAACCGGATGTCTTGCCGTAAAGCGCTATGGGGGGATGCTACTTTCTGCGTCGTGCTCACTATTGCTCCTCTTTTTAGGGTCATAACAGGGTATGACCTTGTGTTGCGATGGGGTGAGAAAGAAATCTTCGCTGATGAAGATTATCATTGTGGGCTCAAAAGGACGCTTTGAATTTCCCGAGGGGGCGATTCACGTTTGACGCATCCGTGATTTTTGAATCCTTAACAGAGAGAAAAATGCCGCAATACCGATCACGCACATCCACGCATGGCCGCAATATGGCCGGCGCCCGCGCTCTGTGGCGCGCTACGGGCATGAACGATGAAGATTTCGAAAAGCCTATTATCGCCGTTGTGAACTCGTTCACTCAATTTGTGCCAGGGCATGTGCACCTCAAAGATCTCGGCCAGCTAGTGGCCCGTCAGATCGAGGCAGCGGGCGGCGTAGCAAAAGAATTCAATACCATCGCCATTGATGACGGTATTGCCATGGGCCATGGCGGCATGCTGTATTCGCTGCCTTCGCGTGAACTCATCGCCGATTCCGTGGAATACATGGTTAACGGCCACTGCGCCGATGCCATGGTGTGCATTTCCAACTGCGACAAAATCACGCCGGGGATGCTGATGGCGGCCATGCGGCTGAATATCCCGGTGGTCTTCGTCTCGGGCGGCCCCATGGAGGCCGGCAAGGTGGTCGACCCCAACACCCGCATGGTGGTGCAAAAGCTCGACTTGGTGGATGCCATGGTCAAGGCGGCCGACCCGAATGTGACGGACGAAGAAGCTGCCGAAGCGGAGCGTAATGCCTGCCCGACCTGCGGTTCCTGTTCCGGTATGTTTACGGCCAACTCCATGAACTGCCTGGTGGAAGCGCTGGGCCTGGCCCTGCCGGGTAATGGCACGGTGCTGGCCACCCACGCCCGCCGTAAAACCTTGTTTGAAGACGCGGGCAAGAAGATTGTTGAACTGTGCCGCCAGTACTACGAACAGGACGACGCTTCGGTTCTGCCTCGCAATATTGCCACCTTCAAGGCATTTGAAAATGCTATGACGCTGGATATCGCCATGGGCGGCTCGACCAATACTGTGTTGCACCTGCTGGCTGCCGCTCAGGAGGCCGAGGTCGATTTCACCATGTCGGACATTGATCGCCTGTCGCGCCGGGTTCCTTGCCTGAGCAAGCTGGCGCCCGCTACAGACAAATATCATATTGAAGACGTGCATCGCGCAGGCGGTATTCTGGGGATTCTGGCCGAACTGGCACGCGCCGATCTGCTGCACCTGGATGTGGGCAACATTGCTTGCGGCACGCTGGGCAAGGCCATCGAAACCTGGGACGTCATGAATCCTCAAGTGTCTGAGGAAGTGCGGCAGTTCTTCAAAACGGCGCCCGGCAACGTGCGCAGCAAGGAGGCGTTCAGCCAGAACACCTACTATGCCGAACTGGATTTGGATCGTCAGAATGGCTGCATTCGCTCGGTGGAGCACGCCTATTCACAAGACGGCGGTCTGGCGGTGCTGTATGGCAACTTGGCAGAGAACGGCTGCATCGTGAAGACGGCGGGGGTGGACGAGAGCATTCTTACCTTTACCGGCACGGCACGCGTGTTTGAAAGCCAGGAAGATGCGGTAGACGGCATTCTGGGCGATGTGGTGAAGGCGGGCGATGTGGTCATCATCCGCTACGAAGGCCCCAAGGGTGGCCCCGGCATGCAGGAAATGCTGTACCCCACGTCCTACCTGAAGTCCAAAGGCCTGGGGGCCTCTTCGGCACTGTTAACTGATGGCCGCTTCTCGGGTGGTTCTTCCGGTCTGGTTATCGGCCATGCGTCACCAGAGGCCGCTGAAGGCGGCAACATTGCGCTGGTGCGTGATGGCGACCGTATCGAGATCGACATCCCCAATCGTCGCATCCACCTGGCGATCTCCGATACCGAACTGGCCGAACGTCGCGCCGAAATGGAAGCGCGTGGCGACAAGGCGTGGAAGCCGGAAAATCGCGAACGTGTGGTCTCGCAGGCCTTAATGGCTTACGCGGCGCTGGCGACTTCTGCTGACCGCGGTGCCGTGCGGGACCTCTCTCAACTGCGTGGCCCGGCAACCCAGCGTTAAGCTATAGCGGAGTTGAAACCGCGCACGCCGTGTTCTTCAGAGCAAGGCGTGCGCCGGTAACCGGTATGGGTTGGAGTCGATGACATCCATTTGTTCGGGTAGCAAATGGCTTCGAGCGTAAGTGTCCCAGACGCGCTCGGCGATGAACAGATCGTAAAGATCGGGGTCAATGTGGCCGTTGGTGGCCATATTCTTCAGAATCGACAGCGCTTGTGACAGCTTCATGGGCGGCTTGTAGGGTCGGTCGCCGGCGGTTAGTGCTTCAAACACATCGGCAATTGCCATCATGCGTGCAGGCCACGACATCTGTTCCCTGTGCAGCCCGCGCGGGTAGCCGGTGCCATTAATTTTTTCGTGATGGCCGCCTGCATATTCCGGCACCCGTGCCAGGTGTTTGGGGAAGGGCAAGCCTTCCAGCATCTGAATGGTGACATTGATGTGGTCGTTGATACGTTCACGCTCGGCCCCACTGAGGGTGCCGCGAGAAATACACAGCATGTCGGCCTCTTCTTCACTGAGCAGTGGCTGTTCAACCCCCAGGTGGTCTTGCCAAGTCAGGGCGGCAATGCGGCGCACACGCGCTTGATCGTCGGGGCACATGAACTCGCTGCCCGTATTGGCTCGTTCCAGAAAAGCGCAATCTTCACGCAGCTCGGTAATGCGAGCCTCAAGGGCCTGCCGTGCGGCAGGGTCGGGGTTGTCTGCGTAACACAGGCGAGTCTGGGAGATCAGGGCCGCAAAACGGACTTTCACGGATTCAATACGGTCACACAAGGCGTGCAGCTTGGTGGACTTGTCCAGCAGTGAGTCAGGTGTGCTCAGCTTGCCACAGTCATGTAGCCAGGCGGCTACATGCAATTCATACCAGTCGTTTTCATCCAGATTGAAATCTTTCAGTGGCCCTTCCTGTGCGCGGCAGGCCGCTTGCGCCAGGAGTTCCGTGAGGACGGGCACGCGCTGGCAATGGCCGGAAGTATGGGTTGACTTGGCATCAATGGCTTGCGCGATGGCTTTGACAAAGGCGTCCAGCAGGTCGCGGTGCGCTTGCAGCAGCTTCTGGTTGTCGAGCGTGATGGCGGCGCTGGAAGCCAGCGCGGCGGCAATGGGCTCCAGCCAAGGCGCAAACGGTATGGTTTCCCCAGTGTCGGCGGACTTGGCGTTGATCAACTTCAAGACGCCGATAACGTCGCCTGCATGGTTGATGAGCGGCAGGACCAGCAAAGATTGCGAATGGTAGCCTGATTGTTCGTCGAGTGCCTGTGCCCGGGAAAAGTCGAAACCCTCAATGGCATAGGAGTCTTTGATATTGAGGGGGTGGCCATGGTGATACACGAAGGCGCAGACGTTGCCGTAGTTCGGGCGGCCATCGGGAAAAATCAAGGGGATGCCCGGGAGTGCGACCGGCTGGCCGGATGTTCCGCCCAGCCTCAGGCCCAAGGCATCATTGCGTACCACTTCAAACTGCAAGATTGGGCGGCCTTCATGCTCTTGCGCGATGTACAGTGCCCCACCTTCCGCATGGGTGAGATCTTGCGCGGCCTCGATAATCTGCTCGTACAAACGGGTGATATTGCGTTCGCCGGACAGCGCCAGCACGATTTGTAGCAGACGCTGGAATGTTGCTTGATCGGGTGGGATCGGGGGCATGGTGGAGGAATCGCTTAAAGCCCGCCCGCGCAATTCACAACGGTGCCTGTCAGGTAGGAGGCAGCGGGTGATAACAGCCACACCACGGTTTCGGCGATTTCTTCTGGCTGGGCCAGCCTGCCCATGGGGATGCGCGGAGCCACGCGCTGTGGCCGGTCTGGTTCGCCCGCCGTGGCGTGGATGTCGGTCAGGGTGGAGCCGGGTGATGCGGCACACACCCGAATGCCGTGTTCTGCGACTTCGCGCGCCAGACCCAGGGTGAAAGTCTCCACCGCTGCTTTGCTGGCAGCATAGTGAATGTATTCGTGCGGGCTGCCGGTGCGGGCGGCAACCGACGAAATATTCACGATCACGCCCGGTATGCCGTTTTTCTGGAAGCGTTCCACGGCCTGACGGCAGCATTCCATGGTGCCGAAGACATTCACGCGAAACACGTGTTCAATGGTGGCGTTGTCGGTGTTGGTAAAGGGGCCGATCGGGCCGGTAACGCCGCTGTTGTTCACCAAAGCGGTGATGGCGCCCAGCTGTTCTTCAGCCTGCACAAACATGCGATAGATGTCTGCCGGTCTGGCGACATCGCCTTGGATGACCGCTGCTTTGCGCCCGCGCCTGCGTACTGCGTCCGCAACTTGCTGCGCGGCGGCTTCATTCTGTACATAGCTGATGGCGACATCGAAGCCGTCGCGTGCAGCAAGAATCGCAGTGGCTGCGCCAATACCGCGGCTGGCGCCCGTAATCAGGACTACAGGGTTTGCTTCTGCCATACTGCCTCCCAAAACGGTGATGCGGATTGTGGTTCATTATGACGCATTTAGCCGTCCTGTATAAGCGTGGATGACTTCGCAACATCGCGGGGTAGGCGCGGGGGCAACGGCCGGTATGCGTATTAGACAAAATGGACACTAACCTGCATAGAACATCAGTTTGGCAAGCAGTACGATGGCTACCACGTGAATGAATACGCTGATATGGATGCGCTGTGAGGCACGTGAGCGCAGGCGCCCCATGCGATGCAATGCCATGGCTGTCAGGAAATGGCCGAACACACTTAACGCCAGCAATATCTTTATAGACAGTAGCAGCCCGAAGCTGGATGCCATGGGAGCCGCCAGTGCCTGGCGATGAAACCAGGACAGCCCGAAGCCCGCACCAAAAAGCAGCAACAACACCCAAGGCATGATGGCACGGGCGCGGGTGCCGATTGCCCCTTCCACGCTGCGCATGGCTTCCTTGGGAACATGTTTGCGAACGTTTTCGAGCATGATGACTTCGAAAAAAACGGTGCCGACAAACATGATTGCGGCAAAAAGATGCAGAATGACAAGTAGAGGGTAGGACATAGGGAGCAGGGTCGGATGGGATAACGATATTCCCATGATTGTGAACCCAGAATCCTTGATGTGCCTTAATATTTCATTCAAGACAGGCCCAATAACACTTTGCAGGCCGCTCTGTTTGCGGCCCGCAATACTCAGGCGGAGACGACACGATGAGCATTTCAAAGCGCAGGCGTTCAGCAAATATCGTGGAGGGCGCAGAACGGGCCCCTAACCGGTCCATGTACTACGGTCTGGGTTACACCGAGGCCGATTTCTCCAAGCCCATGGTGGGCATCGCCAACGGTCACAGCACAATCACGCCATGCAACAGCGGTTTGCAGAAGTTGGCCGATGCGGCCGTCCAAGCTATTCAGCAAGCGGGTGGCAACCCTCAGGTTTTCGGCACCCCAACCATTTCCGATGGCATGTCCATGGGCACCGAAGGAATGAAGTATTCGTTGGTGTCGCGTGAAGTGATTGCCGATTGCGTCGAGACTTGCGTGCAGGGCCAGTGGATGGACGGCGTGTTAGTCATAGGCGGTTGCGATAAAAACATGCCCGGCGGAATGATGGGCATATTGCGGGCCAACGTGCCGGCCATTTATGTGTATGGGGGCACCATCATGCCGGGCCGCCTGAACGGCAACGATCTCAACATCGTCAGTGTGTTCGAAGCCGTAGGTGAACATGCGGCGGGCCGCTTGAGCGATAGCGGGCTTAAAGATATCGAGCGCCACGCGATTCCCGGCCCCGGCTCGTGTGGCGGCATGTATTCGGCCAACACCATGAGCGCTGCCTTTGAAGCCATGGGCATGAGTCTGCCGTATTCATCCAGCATGGCCAATATCCACGACGAGAAAACCGCGTCTGCGGCGGAGTCCGCCCGCGTGTTGTTGCAGGCCATTGAACGCGATCTCAAACCGCGTGACATCATTACCCGCGAAGCCATTGAAAATGCCGTGGCCGTCGTTATGGCAGTGGGCGGTTCCACGAATGCGGTATTGCACATCCTGGCGATTGCGCACGCCGCGGATGTTGAATGGAGCATCGACGACTTCGAACGGGTGAGGCGCAAAGTGCCCGTTATCTGCGATCTTAAGCCCAGTGGCCATTACCTCACTGTCGACTTTCACCGTGCTGGTGGTGTACCGCAAGTTATGAAGCTGCTGCTGGCGGCTGGTTTGCTGCATGGCGACTGCATGACTATCACCGGGCGCACGATTGCCGAAACCCTGCGCGACATACCTGCAACGCCGCCGCAGGGGCAAGACGTCATTCGCCCACTGAGTCGCGCCTTGTATGCAGAAGGGCATCTGGCGATTTTGAAGGGTAATCTGGCGCCTGAAGGCTCTGTGGCCAAAATCACCGGCCTGAAAAACCCTGTTATGTCCGGCCCTGCACGGGTGTTTGATGACGAGCAGTCCGCCTTGAAAGCCATACTCGACGGGCGTATCCAGGCTGGAGATATCTTGGTGTTGCGTTATCTGGGCCCGCGCGGCGGGCCCGGCATGCCGGAAATGCTGGCGCCTACCAGCGCACTCATCGGTGCCGGGCTGGGCGATTCCGTGGGGCTGATTACTGATGGCCGGTTCTCCGGCGGCACTTGGGGCATGGTGGTGGGTCATGTCGCCCCTGAAGCGGCGGAAGGCGGTTGCATCGCCTTGGTGCAAGAAGGTGACCGCATCACTATTGACGCCCACCGCCAGGCCCTAGAATTGCATGTAGAGGATAATGAGCTCGCCCAGCGGCGGGCCGCATGGTCTGCGCCGCCCCCACGCTATACGCGGGGCGTACAGGCAAAGTTTGCCTTTAATGTCTCCAATGCCAGCACAGGCGCAGTTCTCGACCGTTTTTGATTTTTTCCAAGGAAAGTAAGGTGGCAACCCCTGAACAGCGCGCTCAGCAGCGCGACATCATTGAACAGCTTTATGTGAGCCCTACCTTCGATGCCGGTTCTGAAATCGAGCGCCGTAGTGAATTCCTGGCCAATCATCTGCAGTCCGCCGGTTTACGCACGCTGGTGCTGGGCATAAGTGGGGGGGTGGATTCTCTGGTTGGCGGGCTGTTGGCGCAGCGGGCGGCGGCGCTTTGCCGCGCGCGTGGCTACGAAGCTGCATTCATCGCCATGCGCCTCCCGTATGGCGAACAGGCCGATGAATCGGATGCACAGCTTAGCCTGCAAGTGATTCAGCCCGACGAAACGCTGATGGTCGATGTCAAACCCGCCAGTGATTCGATACTTGAGCAATGTTTGGCTGCGGGGCTGGAATTCCGTGATGCCGGCCATAGGGATTTCGTGCACGGCAATATCAAGGCGCGTCAGCGCATGGTGGCTCAATTTGCGGTGGCGGGCGCACGGCAAGGGCTGGTGGTAGGAACTGACCATGCAGCGGAAGCGCTGATGGGTTTTTTCACCAAGTTTGGTGACGGTGCGGCAGATGTCATGCCGCTTACCGGCCTGAACAAACGCAGGGTGCGTCGTTTGGCCGAATTTATGGGCGCCCCGCCGGAGCAAGTGTACAAAGTGCCTACAGCCGACCTTGAAAGCCTGAGCCCCCTGCAACCGGATGAACTGGCCCTGGGCGTGAGCTACGACGAAATCGACGACTTCCTCGAAGGGAAAGTGGTTTCGGATTCCGCCTACGAAGTTATTTTTTCTACGTTCCGCCGTACCGCGCACAAAAGGGCGATGCCGGCTTTTCCCGTTGTCGCCTGAGCATTTCCAAGCCTCGGCCTGAGAAGGCCGATTTTTAGCCGTTACGGTTTTGGCGACCGGGCAAAAACATGCCCCGCCAGCTGTAAAGCAGGCGGGGCATTGTTATCAGCACGTGTTCAGTATGACTTGTGGTGAACCACCACAAGTCATAACTGTACGCTTACATGCGCGAAGGCTTGGGCGTATTGGCAGTGCTGGCGGGCAGAGTGGGGTACTCCACCACGGGCTGATCACCGGTGAGGGTGTGCAGGAAGGCAGTGATGGCCTTGACTTCCTCTTCGTTCAGCTCGGTGCCCAGCTGGCTGGTGCCCATGAGGGCGACAGCTTCTTCCAGGCTCCAGACCTCGCCACTATGGAAGTAGGGCGCAGTCAGTGCAACGTTGCGCAGGGGCGCGGCACGGAACACGTATTCATCCGAAGCGGTGTTCGTGACGTCGAAGCGGCCACGGTCGCCCTCAGGCAGGATGTCGGCGCCGGGGCGCTTGACCAAGCCGAAGGGGTAGTAGTTCTGGCCACCGAAGTTCACACCGGAGTGGCAAGCAATACAGCCCTTGTCAATAAACAGGCGCAGACCGCCAAGTTCTTGCTCGTTGAGCGAGTTGCTGCCCAGCAGGAACTGGTCCATGCGCGAGTTAGGCGTGACCAGGGTGGACTCAAATGCTTCCAGAGCCTTGGCAACCGTGTCAAAGCTGACAGGCTGTTTTTCGTCTGGGAAAGCAGCTGTGAATTTTTCCACATAGGTGGGAATGCTGCGCAGAGTTTCTTCCACAAACTCGGGCGTAGCGTTCATTTCAACGCTGGCCTGAATCGGGCCCTTGGCCTGTTCCGCCAGGTCGGGTGCGCGGCCATCCCAGAATTGGGCGGCGTTGAACACTGCGTTCAGAACGGTGGGCGAGTTGCGAGGCCCGTGCTGCCAGCCATGCCCCACTGATGCTGGAATGTTGTCGGCACCGCCTGTACCTACGCTGTGGCAGGTGTTACAGGTGATGATGTGGCTCTTGGACAAGCGAGGTTCAAACCACAGCCAGCGGCCGAGCTCAATTTGTTCGGCAGTGAGGCCTTTTTCCTTGACGACGACATCAGCGGTTGGAATGGGCTTGAACAGGTTGTTGGCCAGCGCACGCAGATCTTCGACGCTGGAGTCGGCGGCCATGGCTGACGAACCCATCGCGAAGGCCGACAGTACGGCCACGGTGAGGCGTTTATACATACTTAATCCCCCTGTTACGGTAAAGGTTACTTACGGTGTTATATCATCATGCCGCGACTATTAGAGAGTTGATGCGAATCAAATATTTGGAGTGCGTCGGTCATTTTGAACGAGCTCCGGAGTGAATCTCTCAAGTACTTAAGTGCGTGTATGCCGTTCAGCGTAAAATGTAAGGTTCCGCTGTATCGGTACGCCCCTATCAGCACATGTATCAGTTGTGTTGGGTGTGATATTTCGGTATCTGCCGCAAGGCGAATTCTGCGCTTTGGCGGCGAATCTCTACCCGGTCTCCTTCAAACCTGCGCGTTGCTGAAAAAACCGCGACTCCCTCTGGCACGCTTTGCGACCTGAACGCCCAGGCAAAACACTGGGTTCCGGCAGGGACCTCATCGTCGGTATTGTCCACTACCCCTGTATTGGATACGGCTACGTTCGCCCGGCTGCGCGCTAACGCACCTAGCGCCATCTCGCGCGCCACGGGTTCACTCGTCAGGTTGTTTCGAAGAATAGTGAGCTCACTCACTTTCAGGCAACTGCGTTTCGATTGCTCAGAATAGGTAACGAAAGAGCAGTCCAGCAATGCCCCCGCGCCTGGCACGTCTGCCAAGGTGGCGGCGATTAACCCTGCTGTACATGATTCGGCGGTGGTCAGCAGCAACTTGTGCTCATGCATGTAGTCCGCTATTTGTTCTATGTCTTTCATCTTAGCGTCTCCAGAAGGTGGTTGCGGGAGGTGCGCTGATGAGGCAAGTGGCGGGCCATCTTCCGTGCCGGGCGTGCCGTCTGGGTGTGTATAACGTTACAGGTATGGAGCTTGCTTGAGGTAGATATCAACAAGGAGCTCAACCATGAACCGTTTCAGCAAACTCCAAGCTGCCAGCTTGGTGTGTTTTGGCATAGTGTCAGTGGCGGGCGCGCAAACATCGCCCTCTTCTCCAGATTCCACTTCCAACCCGGCTAAGCAACAGCGATCTACAGAATTTGAGCACCCCATGCTCGAAAAGCGTAGCGGTCACGACATGCGCCGCACGCCAGATCAAGGCCCGAGGATAGAGCGGCGCGGCGGGCAGGAGATATTGCGGGATGGCGAGATTCAGCGTAATACTGTTCCAGAGGGTAGCGACCGTGCACCTGCGCAAAAGCCTGTCCCTTCAGTGCCAAGCGAGGTAAGGCAACCTGTAGAAAAGACACAGTAGGTGGCGCCTGTTGTGCAGGCGCAGCTTCGGTTGATACGACCCTGCCGTCTGGTTGCTGCTTGGTCTAGTGACGTTTAAAGGAGCGTTTTATGAATAATCATGTGTACAAGAGTGTAGAGCTGACCGGCTCTTCCACAACAAGCATTGAGGATGCCGTCAACACAGCGATTGCGCGTGCCAGCAATACGCTACGGAATATCAACTGGTTTGAAGTGGTGGAAACACGGGGGCATGTCAAGGAAGGCAAGGTGGCCTATTGGCAGGTCACCATCAAGGTGGGGTTCACACTCGACGAGTGATGAAACAGCCACGGCAGTGGCCGTTTGCGAGGCCACTGCCTGAAAAAATGCGTGTTGCCCGGGTGTTAGCCTGTTTCCCCGGTGCGCAGCACCCGGTTTACACAAAAGCCCAGTTGGGCGGCGTAGCGCAGCATTTTCTGTAACGCCAGACGGTCTGGGGTGCGGCTGCGGCCTAACATCCACAGGCAGCGTCGATCTGAGGTGCCGATCATGGCGTGCAGATAGTCGGGATCTACATAGAGTATCCAGTGGTCGCGCCATACGGATGAGGGCGCGGACAGCCAATCTGAGCTGAAACGGATTTCAAGCTTGGCAGGGTCAATGCCGTGATCCCGTTGCACAGGGCGAACTTCCCCCCGCGCTTCGAGGATCTGACATTCTGAGTTTGAACAGCTGAAATGCACGGACAAAGTGTCGCCTTCGTGCCAGGTATATTCGGCAGTCACTTCACCTGTGCAGTCCATCTGATAATCGTTGGGCAGCCGTGCATATTCGTACCAGAGGCCCGCATACCTGCGCAGGTCAAGGTCGGGATGCGTTAAAAGTTGTGATTCCTGTTTAGTCGCCAGCAACCGCATACAAACCTCCTATGTGTCACGCCCACCGGGGTGGGGTGCTCGCGTGCCCTAGCGGGAACGCTGTTGGCGCCGTATGAAGACTGCCTCGCTTAGCCTCGCCATGGGTGGCGAGGTGTGCGCATAGGCGCGGGGTCTCGTGTGTGGTGTGGGCAAGGGCAAATTTCATTCCTGCAAGTGCCCTGCATACACCTTTTTTATGAGTGGTTTTTGTTCAGTATATTACCCGCGCCCGCTAAATGGTTACCCGCGTCCGATAAATGGCATTTTTGTTGCCATGACCGTCATGAATTGGACATTGGCGTCCAAGGGGAGGCCGGCCATGTACACAACGGCTTGGGCCACATGTTGCACGTCCATGACGGGTTCGGGGCGCGTTGTGCCGTCGGCCTGCAGAATGCCACTACGCATCATGTCTGTCATATCGCTGGCTGCATTGCCAATGTCGATTTGACCGCAGGCGATGTCGTAAGCACGGCCATCCAGCGAAGTGGCTTTTGTCAGCCCGGTTACGGCATGTTTGGTCGTGGTGTAGCAGGTGGCTTGTGGGCGAGGGGCATAGGCCGAAATGGAGCCGTTGTTAATGATGCGCCCCCCACGTGGCTGTTGGGCCTTCATCACACGGAACGCCCCTTGGGTACATAGAAAGTAGCCGGTCAAGTTCACATCCAATGCCGCCTTCCAGTGTTCGTAGGGAATATCTTCGATGCTGGCGGCCTTGGTAAAAATGCCGGCATTGTTGAAAAGCAGGTCGAGTCGGCCGAATTCGCTGGTGATGCGCGTGAACAGGCGCTCGACGCTTTGTGGGTCGCCGACATCTGTGGATTGCACCAGGCAGCGGACGCCGAACTGGCTGCCCTCATGGGCTGTTTCTTCCAGCGCGGCCAGGCGGCGCCCGGCCAGGGCAACGTGAAAGCCTTCTTTCATCAGCGCCAGGGCGACGTGTTTTCCAATGCCTGAACCAGCGCCTGTGACCAGGGCGAATTTTTCTTCGCTCATATCTCTGCTTCTCCTTCTTTTGTGGGTGGGACTACTTTAACCCCTGTTCAATGACGATAGAATCAGTGTGTGAAGAAGCTCGTGCCGTATTCAGAATTTGCCTCGCTTGACCCCGACCTGCAGGCTGGGGCTTGCACACAGGCGCGTGGTCATGAAAATAAAACCATCACAACCTATTCTCCCGACACCCTCCGGTGCCCGTAACAAACGTGCAGCACGCGCGCGTGCTCTGAAGGCCCGACGTGTCACGGCGCGGCGGCTGCTTGCTCCCGAGCATTTTCAAGCGAGCCTGCGCCTTAACCCTCAGCCTTCGCTCTGGATGAGCTCTATAGCGGGGTTGTAGGCGGCGCTGGCTGTTCTGACGGCCGTTGTATTGTTACGCCATTCGATGTGGCCGCATCTAGTGGGGTTTGCCGCATTGGGTGCGCTGGCGGCTTTATTTGGCCGGTTTGCGCCTCTGCTTAAGCGTCATGGCATTGTCTGGATATGTGCTGTGATGTTGACTGGCGCTGTGTTTGTCACGTTCCTTGCGTCATGGCAAGGCACGCCGGCCTTTGTCGCCGTGCTGATGGTGGCCTGTGTGGCGGGTGTCGCTACGATGGGCTTTAGCTACTGGAAGCTGGGCGGGCCGGGGGCTGTCATTATTGTGTTTGCCGCCGGCGCCGCAGCGCTGATTGCGTATGCGGCGGGCTGGAATCACCCTTCTTGGGCAGCAATCGGTGCGGTTGCTGTGATGCAAGGCGCACATCTGCACATTACGCTGCACCGGGCGTTGCAACGTATGGCCAGCACTTTGGTGGGGGCGCTAATCGTGTGGTTCATACTGGAATCTCAGCCGCCTTTCTGGGCGATTGTGGGAATGGTTGTGATTTTTCAGTTCATCACAGAAGTCGTCATTGGCTACAACTACGCCCTGGGGCAGATTGCTACTACACCGATGGCGTTGCTCATGACCTACCTAGCAGCGCCCGTTGCCGATGCAACTCAAATGTCTGTGGAGAGGGTGTTCGACACCATGCTCGGCGCCATTCTAGGTATTGTCTTTGCCGTGGTTTTTTCCACTTGGGATGATCGCCGCTATTTGGCGCGGTTGCAGCGTGAGCAGCGGGCTGGGGGCCGTAAATAAAGAAAAAAAGCCACGCATGATGTATGCGTGGCTTTACATCGACGGCAATCTCAACCTTACGAGCAGGTTCGCAAGGACGGGTGGCTGCCTTTTATTCGATGGTCAGGCGCTTGGCTTGTGCAGGCGCTTTTTTCGGCAATGTCAGTTCCAGAACGCCATCTTTGAACTTGGCTGAAGCGCGGGCCTCGTCGACTTCCTGACCCAGCTGGAAGCTGCGGGAAACCTTGCCAAAATAGCGTTCTGTGCGCAATACGCGCTCACCATCGCGAGTTTCTTTTTCCTGTTTGCGCTCAGCGCTGATGGATACCAGTTGGCCGTCGATATTGACATGGATGTCATCTTTGGCAACGCCGGGCAATTCTGCCGAGACGGCATAGTGGTCGGCATTTTCTTTTACATCCACGCGCATTTCAGGCGCTTGGGTTGATACATCAAAATCGAAGTCTACTGGGCGAACAAAGAAGCCACGCAGAAGATCGGAGAAAGGATCGCGGCGAACAATGTCATTCATAGGTTGCTCCTTGATAGTCGGTTACGCAGACAGTTCCATTTGGATGTCTGACTTTGATATTTCAGATAAGGGCGCAACACAGGGTTTCAAGGGCTGTTTTTGAAATTATTGATTTGTATCAAACGCTTAGCGGCATTCTGGCGTGTGCGGTTGGAGCGTTTTACAGATAGCGGGAAACGGCGTGAATGATCAGCCCCACCAGGCCACCTACGATTGCGCCATTGATGCGTATGTATTGGAGTTCAGTGCCGATATTTAGTTCTAGTTTTTCCACCAGTTCACTTTCATTCCATTCTTTCATCTTCTCGGCGATGAACTGACTCAGGCGGTGGCGGTAACGGTCTGCCCACTTGGGTGCTTGTTCGCGAATACGCTGGTTCACCCATTCACGCATGGCTTCATCGTGCTCTAGCACTTCACCAAAACGGCTGATCTGCTTAGATAGGAAGGCTTCTAGCCGCGAATGCTCTGCGTTCAGATCTGCGAACGCAGCGTCGCGCCATTCGCGCCAAACATTGTCAACGTAGCGGTAGAGGGCAGGGTGCTGGGCCAGTTTCTGCGTGAGTTGTTCGAGGCGCCAGCGATAGTCGGGGTCGGTCTGTAGCTTGAGGATGAATTCCTGAAGCCAGTCTTCGAAGTGCTGACGTAGCGGGTGGTCCGGGTTTTGTTCTACCTCTTCCAGTAGATCAGCCAGAGTACGGGCAGTGAATTCCCCCCCTTTTGTGCCCACCCAATGCTTCAGCCGCTGGAAATAGAAGGGCAGCTTCTCTGCGAAGATATCGTTCAGGGACTGCTGCAATTCCGGCCGCTTGAGCTGCCCTGCGCCGTAGCGTAGCAGCAGGTCAAGGACTTCCTGGTGGCGGCCACTGCGGGTCAGGCTGGCGAGAATACGGCCTGTTAGTGCGGCTAAGTCGGTACTTAGCACATGGCGCGAAACGCTGCGTTGCAAGTAGGTACGTACTTCGTTTTCGTTGAGTAGCCCGCCAGCGTTACGCAAGCCGTTGCGCAACCATGCGGCGACGCGTTCAGCGTTGTCGGCATTGCGCAACCAGTGGGCCGCGCGCATGGCCGGGTCCACGTTATCAATTACATGGATGATGCGTTCGTTCGAGAAGAATTCGCCTTGGATGAATTCCCCCAGGTTGTCGGCAATGCGGTCCTTTTTGCGGGGGATGATGGCCGTGTGGGGCAGGCGCTTGAGGCCCAGCGGGTGGCGAAAGAGGGCCACCACGGCATACCAGTCGGCCAGCGCACCGACCATGGCGGCTTCGGAAAACGCGGCGACCCAGGCCAGGGAAGCGTGTAAATGACCGTAATGTGTGGCGAGTACGTAGATGACTGCGAAGAGCGCCAGGAGGCCGGTGGCGCGGCGGCGGGCGTTGCGGAGTTTGCGGCGCTTGAGTTCAGTGTCCGCCATAGCCGTTGTTACAGCATTTGGCCCAGGAACGCGCGAGTACGTTCATGCTTGGGGGCGCGGAAGAATTCTGCGGATTCCGCAGTTTCCACTATGCGGCCATTGTCCATAAAGATCACCCGGTGGGCCACTTCGCGGGCAAACCCCATTTCGTGCGTGACAACCAGCATGGTCATGTGTTCTTCCGCCAGTTGGCGCATGGTGCGCAGCACTTCCACGGTCAGTTCGGGGTCGAGCGCCGAAGTGGGCTCATCGAACAGCATGATGTCCGGCTCCATGGCCAGAGCGCGGGCAATGGCCACACGCTGCTTCTGGCCGCCTGACAGCCTGCCTGGGTAGTTGTCGCGTTTCGCCAGCAAGCCAACTTTCTGCAGTAAGGCATCGGCCTTCGGAATGGCGACGCTTTTGGGCTGACGCTTAACGGTGATGGGCGCTTCAATGATGTTTTGCAGCACCGTCATGTGTGGAAACAGGTTGAATGACTGGAACACCATACCCATTTTGCGGCAGATGCGGCGCACTTCTGAATCGCTCACATAGCGGCTGGGGCCGGACTCAACGGCAGTGGCCAGCGGCTCGCCTTCTACGGTGATGCTGCCGCCATCAATGACTTCCAGGTGGTTCAGGCAGCGTAAAAACGTGCTTTTTCCCGAGCCCGACGGGCCGATGATGGCGACAACTTCGCCCTTGCGTAACGTGAGAGATACGCCATCGAGTACAAGGTTGCTGCCGAAGGACTTAGTAATGCCGTCGGCTTCGATCATGATTTCGCGCGTGTCGGCCACAGCGGGGGCGACCGCGTTATTCATCGAATTTGGCATAGCGTTTTTCCATGCGCTGGAAGAACCAGGTGAGCACCAGCGTCATGGCAAGGTAAAAAATGGCGGCGACCAGAAACGGGGTGGTGGTGAAGTCGCGCTGCACGATTCCGCGCGCTGTGCGCAGAATATCATTCAGTGCCAATACGTAAATAAGGGAGGTGTCCTTCACCAGTGTAATGGTTTCATTGCTCATGGGCGGCAAAACGTTGCGCACCATTTGCGGCAGCACAATACGCCGCAGGGTCTGCAGGTAGTTCAGGCCCAGCACCTTGCTGCCTTCGTATTGGCCGCGATCCACCGACTGTATGCCGGCGCGGAAGATTTCGGCGAAATAAGCCGCATAGTTCAGTGCGAACGCCACTACGGCTGCGGGAAAATCCGGCAGCCGGATCCCAATGACCGGGACAAAGGGCAGGGCGAAATACACGAACAGCAATTGCAGCATGAGCGGCGTGCCTCGCATCAGCCAGATATAGCCGTTGACGAGGTTGCTGAGTAGCCGCCAGCTTGAAAGGCGGGCGAGCGCAAGCGCCAGCCCCAGCGGGACAGAAAGAATCAAGGTGATGAAGAAGAGCGAAAGCGTGACTTTCGCGCCATCTGCCATCGGCCCGATCAGGGAAAGAGCGTAATCCATGCTGAGGCGGCGGGTATGCGTTAGCTGTCGTGCTTATTTGATGATGTCGGCGCCAAACCATTGGGTGGCGATGCGGCCGGCGGAGCCGTCGGCTTTCATTTCATCAAGCACTTTATCCAGCTGAGCGTGCAGCTCGGTGTCTTCCAGGTGAACGCCTACACCGTAGTCTTCAGTACCGAAGTTTTCTTCCAGAATGCGGTATTCGCCTTCGCGCTTGTCGGCCAGGTAGCGACCCACGACTTCGTCCAGAACGACGGCGTGCAGGCGGCCGGCGGAAAGATCCATGAGGGCGGTGACGTTATCGCCGAAAGTCTTGAGCTCTTTGAAGCTTTCAAAGACTTCAGGTTCTTTCTTAATGGCGTCAACGGCGGTACTGCCTTCCTGAGCCCCCACGACTTGGCCAGCAAGGTCTGCCTTGGTCTGGATGTCGGACGCTTGAGCAACCACAATGATTTGGTGGTTGGACATGTAGGGCTTGGTGAACTTGATGTGCTTCTTGCGCTCTTCGGTGATGGTCAAGCCATTCCACAACACATCGACGCGCTTGCCATGCAGTTCAGCTTCCTTGGCGCTCCAGTCGATCGGCTTGAATTCAACTTCCAGGCCTAAGCGCTTGGTCGCTTCGCGGGCCAGGTCGATGTCAAAGCCTGTCAGCTGGTTCTTTTCGTCGCGAAAGCCCATGGGCGGGAAGTTGTCGTCCAGACCCACTACGATTTTGCGCACTTCTGCGGGAGCAGGCGCGGGGGCTTCAGCCGTTGCGGTGGTGTCGTTGCTTGGGCCGCAGGCAGTCAGCAGAACAGCGGCGGATGCCAGGAAAATACCAGTCAGTTTTTTCATCTCTTGAATGTGCAGCGCACGAAAAAAAAGCAGAGGGCGCCTGATGTTGCAGGCATGACAAAACGGGGTTCCGGTGTTTGGGAAGCCCCGCCGAACCAGCCACAAAAAAGTGGCCGAAGGGCCAATTATATCGGGCTGACGCAAGAGGCGTGTGGGCGTGTCATATGGATGGAATACTGTAGCGGTGCGCGGAGGTGGGAGCGGTCCGTGTAAATGGGGCCCAGATTCGTTGATTATTTCGGGTAAACACGGGTGTTCGATCATTTTTTACACGTTTATAAAGTATTTTTCATGCTTGTGAATTAAGTTTCAGGAGAAGGTATGTCCAGACCGTCTTGGATCGTGCGTGAGTCCGATGTTCCTGGTTATTCGCCCGCGAACCACAGTGGAACACTTAATCGGCGGCTTATCTCACCGGAGACGGTGGGCTCAAACCATTTGGAAGTGCTTGTCGGAACGATCGAGAAAGGGGAAGGGGCGTTACCCCATGCCCACCCTGGAATCGAGCAGGTTTGCTATTTGTTGGAGGGGACTGCCGTTGTGGAGGTAGAGGGGGAGCGGGGCCACATGGAGCCGGGAGACTGCTGCTTCTTTCCTGCAGACAAACAACATGTGTTCACGGTGACCAGTGACACCCCTGCACGACTACTAGTTATTTATTCGCCACCCTATGAGGAAAATCCTGAGCGCGTCATCAGGTGAAAACAGAAGATGAAAGGAGACAAATTAATGCACATAAGAAAAACATATTTCAACGCCTCGCGGTTGGGGCATGCGCTGTTAGCTAGCGCGCTAGCCACAGGGCTTGCACTGGGTATCACGCCTGCGCAGGCGGCATACCCCGAAAAGCCCATTACATTGATCGTCCCATTTCCAGCAGGCTCAGGAACAGATTCGGTAGGTCGTATCTTCGCTGAAGAATTAAGCAAGGAGCTGGGGCAGCCGATTGTTGTCGAGAACAAGCCTGGCGCTAACGCCACGATTGCTGCCAACCATGTCGCACGGGCCAAGCCCGATGGCTATACCTTGTTTGTCACAACCAATACGTCGCATTCCGCTGCACCATGGTTGATGAAGAATGTGAGCTATGACCCAGTCAAAGATTTCACACCTATCGCTCGTGGAGGAAATCTACCGTTCATCTTGGTGACTAACCCGGACCGACCATACAAAACCGTGAGTGAGCTTATAGAGCATGCTCGCGCCAACCCTGGCGAAATCACCTACGCTACCGGTAATAGCACGGGCATTGTGGCGGGTGGCAGGCTGGCAACGGCCACGGATACTTCAATGCTCCACGTGCCTTATAAAGGCACACCGCAAGCGTTGACAGATCTAGTGGCGGGCGAGGTCGATTTCATGTTTACTGATCTCACATCGGGTACGCCTTTTGTAAATTCTGGTCGATTGCATGCAATGGCGGTATCCACTGCCGCGCGTAGTAATTTGCTGCCAGATCTGCCCTCCATGGAGGAAGCAGGAGTGACCGATTTCGATATCAACTCTTGGAATGGTTATTTCGGCCCGGCCGGTATGGACCCGGAAATCGTCAACACACTGAATGCTGCGATTAACAAGGTGGTCAATAACCCAGATACGAAGGCGCGCCTGGCAGAGCTGGGGTTCGATGCGTTTAGCGGCACGCCCGAGGAGTTCAGCACGTTCGTGAAGGAGCAGTATGAGCTTTGGGGGAAATGGATAAGAGAGGCCAATCTCTTACCTGAATAGCGGTATTGTTCGAACTATTGGCGCTGCATCATGGTCTGACACGCCATTCGCAATTGCCGCGCCAGTTGTTCGATGCACGGCTCGATCCTGTAGAGAGGGCCAGCGATAGAGACTGCATAATCACCCCCAGTCATGTTGAGCGGCCATGCAATGGCCCCAACATCAGGAATGGATTCGCCCAGGTTCTGGAACCATCCGCGTTCCTGCGATAGGGCGATTTCTTCTTCCAGCTCCTCACGAGTAACCACTGTGCGTTCATTGAGGCGTTCGAGCTTGCGGTGGGTCAGCAGCTTATTTCTTTCTTCTTCATTCAGAAGTGAGAGTAACGCTTTTCCTAGGGAATTGCTGTGCGGGTGTCTCTGAGTCCCGGGGTCGGCAATGTAGCTGATGGGGTTGAGGGAAGGTATCACTTCCAGATAGATGACTTCGCCGGTGGGGGCTAGCTTGCCAAGCACGACGGTTTCCAAGACGGCATCTCGAAGGGCTGTCAGCGTGGGACCGACCCTTTCCAGTATTGGATCAGAGCGAGCGATGCGCTGAGCCATAGCGAGCAGCCGTCCCGTGGGGTAATAGCCCTGGCGGCGTGCTGTTTCATACAAGTAACCGAGGCTGCTGAGTGTGCGTATCAGACCCAGGCAGCTCGACACGGGCGCATCGAGTTGGCGGGCGAGCTCGGTCAGCGACAGAGGCTTGCCTTCGCGGGCGAAGATTTCGATGATTTCGATCACCCGAAGGGCGGTCTTTACATTGGATTCGTTTTTTTTCGCGGGCATTCTGGTACTGCAAGCAGTCTTGGGAACACTTTAATGTAACCTACCGAACCAATGCTGAACCGTCCATGGGGCCTCAGAAGGAAAAAAGAATGGCCGGACAGGCCGGCCATTCTTAACAGCGTAAAGCGGGGACGAATCAACCTTCTTCGACAAAGGCCTCTTCACGCTTCGCCTTGACTGAAGGCAGGGCGACCAGTACGACTAGTACGGCGGCCATAACCAGCAGGGTGAGCGACAGCGGGCGGGTCACAAAGGTGGAGTAGTCACCACGCGCCAGCAATAGGGCGCGCCGGAAGTTTTCTTCCATCATGGGCCCAAGCACCAGGCCAAGCAGCAACGGCGCTCCTTCGCACTTCAGCTTGACCCAGATATAGCCAATTAAACCGAAAGCGGCCGTGACCCAGATGTCGAACACGTTGTAGTTCAGGGAATAGACCCCGATCGTGCAGAACACCAGAATCGCTGGGAACAGAATGCGATACGGCACGGTGAGCAGTTTTACCCACAGCCCGATCAGGGGCAGGTTCAGCACCACCAGCATCAGGTTACCGATCCACATGGACACAATCAGGCCCCAGAAGAGTTCCGGGTGACTGCTCATGACTTGCGGGCCGGGCTGAATGTTGTGAATCGTCATGGCGCCAATCATCAGGGCGGTCACGGCGTTGCCGGGAATACCCAGGGTGAGCAGCGGGATGAACGACGCCTGCGAACCGGAGTTGTTGGCGGATTCTGGGCCTGCCACGCCGGCGGGGTGGCCCTTGCCGAAACGCTCAGGTTCCTTGGAGAGCTTCTTTTCCAGGGTGTAGGAAGCGAAGGATGACAGAACCGCACCACCGCCGGGCAGAATACCCAGAGCAGAGCCCAGAGCCGTACCACGTACCACCGCAGGCCAAGCTTCCTTGAATTCCTGTTTGTTGGGGTAGAGCTTGCCGACCTTGTCGGTCAGGTCTACACGCTGGTCACGCAGTTCCAGGTTGGTCATGATTTCGGAGAAACCGAACACGCCCATGGCCACGACGGCGAAGTCGATACCATCTTGCAGCTCAGGAATACCGAAGTCGTAGCGAGCTACGCCGGAGTTCACGTCGGTACCAACCATGCCCAGCAGCAGCCCCAGGAAGATCATGCAGATGGCCTTGGGCAGCGAACCCGAAGCCAGCACCACAGCACCGATCAGGCCCAGCACCATGAGCGAGAAGTACTCAGCGGGGCCGAACTTAAAGGCTAGTTCCGCCAGAGGAGGTGCAAAGCCGGCAATCAGGAAGGTGGTGACGCAGCCGGCGAAGAAAGAACCGAGCGCGGCGATTGCCAATGCCGCTCCGGCTCTACCGTTACGCGCCATCTGGTGCCCATCGAGGACGGTCACCACGGCGGATGTTTCACCCGGTAGCGCCACCAGAATGGCGGTGGTAGAGCCCCCATAAGCGGCGCCGTAGTAAATACCGGCAAGCATAATCAAGCCGGCGGTGGGCGGCAGCACATAGGTAATGGGCAGCAGCATGGCGATGGTGGGTACAGGGCCAATGCCCGGTAGTACACCGATCAGGGTGCCCAGCAAGCACCCTAGCAGACAGTAAGCCAGGTTTTCCAAGGTCAAAGCGACCGAGAAACCTAGTATCAGGTTATCGAATAATTCCATTTTCTTTCAGTGCTCCTCGGTTAACCCATGAAGCTGGGCCACAGCGGGAAGATCAGACCCAGCCCTTTGATGAACGCGGCCCATACAAAGAGCACAAGACACAAGGCCGTGATGGCAGCGACTTTCCAGTTGAAAACGTGGCTGGCGAAACTGCTGAGGAATACCAGCAGGAAGACGCTGATATACACGCCCAGGTAGTTCATCAACAGTCCGCAAAGGACCACACTGCCCAACAAGATGAACATGATGGGAAAGTCGAACCTTTCAACCTTGGTTTCTTCAGCCTTTTTAGACGTTGCGCCTAGAGCGACGAAAGCCCCCAGCAGAGCCAGGCAGGTTCCCAACCAGAATGGGAAATAGCCGGGACCCATGCGGGCGGCAGTGCCCATGGAATATTTGGTTGCGCCCAGTGCGAAACCGACTCCTATGAGCACAAACATAATGCCGGACCAGAAGTCCTGCTGATTTTTAATTCTGATATTCACCAGATGCCTCCTTATTTCAAAGCATCTGGAATAGTAGGAGAGGAGCCGCGCTTATAACGGGTGGTTTTATTACCAACACATTACCGTTCGGTAATGTTCGGCAGAAGCAGATCGACGGCCAAGCCAGGGGCGGCGTCGCGGAATTCGACGCGGCCGCCATGCAATGCAGCAATGGCGCATACTGAAGCCAGGCCTAGCCCAAAGCCCTGAGCATCGGATTCCAGGCGGTGAAAGCGGGTTCCCAGCTTATCCAAGTGTTCAGGGGGCACGCCTGTTCCGTTATCTCTGACGGTTATACAGGCCATGTCGTTTTTACGCGTTGCGCTCAATTCGATATGTGACCCTGGGCCTGCATATTTAAAGGCGTTGTCCACCAGATTAGTGATGGCGCTAGCGAGCAAATCGGCATCGGCCTGTACGAAAACGGCTTCTGCGCGGTGGCTCAGGGATATGGCGCTTTCACTTGCAACCGGCTCGTAAAGCTCGAAAACATCATCGATCAGGGACTGGAGGGCAATCACGGAAAACCCTTGGCGTTGCAAGCCGGACTCCGCTTCGGCGATCAGCAGCAGCTTTTCGGAAACGCTGATGAGTTCCATGATTTCGGCGGATGCGGCATCGATGGCAGCAACCAGTTTTTCAGGGTCCTGATTGTCGTTAGTACGAGCTTTTTCCAGCCGCCCCAGTACACGCGCAAGCGGGGTGCGCAAGTTGTGTGCAATCGAGTCCGATACATTCTGAACACCCGTCATGAGTGTTTCAATGCGATCAAGCATGTAGTTGATGTCGTATCGTAATTGCACGAACTCATCAATTTCAGTTGAATCAGGAACGCGCCGGGTGAGTTCGCCCGTGCCCACGCGCAGTGCGGTGTCGCGTATCGCCTGCACACGATGCCGCAGTTCGCGCCGGAAGATGGTGGTGCCGATGATGACAAGAAACAAGGCGACCAGCGTGGCAGCGATTACGGCATTGCCGATCAGCGCCTGAATTTCCCGCATGTCTGCGATGTCTCGGCCTACGATGAGCGTGCTGCCGTCTTGGAGTTGACGCAGGGTGAGCAAGCCGGTGACAGGCATGCCTTGACGCAGAACATTCAGCAAAATGGGGCTTGTGGTTTCCTCTAGGAGCTCTAAGGGAGAAGCCGCTTCATCCGCTTCTTCAAGAAAAATGAGCTCGAGGTTACCCACCAGGCGTAGACCTGAAGACGTTGACAGCAAATACATTTCGGTATCGATGTCGGTCTGGTCAGACAGTAATTGTTCGATTTCTCGTTGTAAGGCGACCAGCCCCTGTGACTCATAATGGGCGCTCAGTCGGGAGGCGGCCAGCGTCACTTGCCGGGAAAACTGTATCTGTAAGAGGTCGACAATCTTACCGTAGGCAAAAATCAGTAAGAAGGCAGTGGTGCCGACAGCCAGCAGGCTGTAATTCAGGGTGAGCCGGAAAGCGACGGAACCCCATAGGCGTCGCCATTCTGTCAGAACCCGGTTAAACCACATGTATGCCGTCGCCCGCGGGCGTGTTGGTATTGCCGTCGGGGTGGGTGGAAAAGCGGTAACCGACGCCACGGACAGTGTGGATCAGTTGGGGCGTGAAGCCGTCGTCGATCTTCTGGCGCAGGCGGCTGACTGTGGCGTCAATCACATTGGTCTGGGGGTTGAACTGGTAGCCCCAGACGGCGCCCAGCAGCATGGCACGGGTCAATGCCTGTTCAGGGTGAGTCATCATATAGGCTAGCAGGCGGCATTCGCGCGGCTGCAGCGTAAGCACTTTGCCGCTGCGCGTCACGCGCGGAACGGTCAAGTCGTAGCGCAGGTCGGCGTACTCAAGCACCCGTTCGGTGCGGCTGCTTTTAGAACGGCGCACCAGTGCTTCAGCGCGAGTCAGCAGCTCGATCAGTGCAAAAGGCTTGGTCAGGTAGTCATCACCCCCCAGCTTCAGGCCTTTCACGCGCTCATCCAGCGCCGTGAGGGCGCTCAACACAATAACGGGCGTTTTGATACCCACTGCGCGCAATTTGGTGAGAATGGATAAGCCATCCACCTGATTGGGCAGCATGCGGTCCAGAATGATGAGGTCCCACGGCTCAGTAGAGGCGCGGTGCAAACCTTCAACCCCATCGTGGCAGATTACGGGCCAATGTCCGAGTTCACGAAAACCGTCCGCGATGTAATGAGCGTTCTCGCGGTCATCTTCGATGATGAGGCAATTCCACATCACAGTCGCTTTCTCCTTCAAGAATGAAGCGGTCGGTTAGAAGGTAGTGTAGCAACAGGGGGAAAAAAGTCGCTTGCAGGCAGGGGGTGTGCACATTGTGGGTGCTCAGGCAGTGGTTGGCCTGCTTGGGGTCACGCCTGGGTGACGCTTGGCGGCCCAGGCGTGAACGGCCCGCTAGGGGTTAGTCCTGGCGTTCGGTTACTTCCACCAAGTGGTAACCGAACTGGGTTTTCACTGGGCCTTGGACAACACCGATGGGTGCGCTAAACACCACTTCGTCGAATTCGCGAACCATTTCGCCGCGACCAAAGGTGCCCAGAGCACCGCCGTCGCGGCTGGAGGGGCAACTGGAATTCTCTTTTGCGACTTGGGCAAAGTCAGCGCCGTTTTCAATGGCTTGTTTCAGCTCATTGCACTTGGCTTCAGAGTCGACGAGGATGTGACGGGCAGAGGCTCGTGCCATGGGGAATGCTCCTGAATAGTAGAGGCGACAGGTTAACGCAATTTGCTATGACTCGGCATGCAAGCGGCTTGCCTGCGGTAAAAAACACCGGCGATCCGCCGTTAACACGTTTATATGGGTTAGACAGGTGGTTGCCATGACTCGAATCGATAATGCGGTATCAGCCGCTAATGAAGGCGCACACAGTGGCCCACTACAACGATCAGTGGCTGCAGTGACCAAAGTGCAAGTGCTGCAAAGTGGTGGCGAAGGGGCGCAGGGAAAGGAGCGCCTGGTGGACACAAGAACAGGGGCCGAGACAGCCACTGATGCCCAGGGTCCGGCAGGTGTGCATGTGGATTTATCCGGAGCAGGCAAAGCTATGGCTTTGGGCGGCGGTACAACGCAAAGTGCTGACCCTAATGCCGATATTGATGAGGCTGATTTACCGGACGTCATCAAAAGCCTGCTCAAGCGTATCCGCGAAATCCGCGAAGAGCTCCGTCAGAAACAAGAGGAATTGCGTAAGGCTATGGCCGATTCCACCATGCGTCCCGACCAGCGCAAGATGAAAATCGCCATGCTGCAGTCTGAAGTGATGGCCTTGTCATCGGCGTTGGTCGCGGCTTCTCAAGCGCTCAATAAGTTAATGACTGAACTTGAGCTTTCCATGGATCAGGCTGCCGCGGTAGGTCAGTTGATGATGGCCTGAGTCAGTTGCCTCAGGCAAGTGGCGCACTTGGGGTTTTTTCTTGGCATGAAACTTACGACGAACGGTTAAGCCGTTCTTGCACCGCCTTATAGGCGTCCCTGATCACTGCTTCGCCGTATTTTTCTTCCAGCCGCCGAATCGCAAAGTGGCCGCGCGCCATGTCTTGGTAGTGCGAGATAAACATGGCATTGATGGCCGCGCCACTGGCGGCGCCCAATACGGGGGCGGCTTGCAGTGCCAATTTTTCTGTGACTTTGACGCCGAAGCGTTGCGCTACGGCTTCGATAATTTGTGCCAGCCAGGCAGCAGCTTGGCCACTGGGTAATTGCATGCCCTGGGCCGCCATGCCCGCACTATGGTGAGCGGCGCTTTCAGCTAGCAAACGGCTGGTTTCACGGGCCAATTCATTAAGTCCCACGCGGGCGGCGTAATAAGCGGAATCGGCGGCATCGTCGTCGGGGCTGCGACCGCCCAGCGCAAACACCTGAACGCATTCCGCCTGTATCAGAGGGTCTTTAACGGAAAAGCCTTCACTGCGTGCGATATCGGCGACCGAGCGCATGATGAGCGTTGTGGTGATGGGGAGCTCAATGAGGGTGCCTTTGAGGCCGAAGAAGCCGCCTACTGCGCCGGATGCCGCCACCATTGCTGTATGCGTTTTGGGGCGCGCGGCTGCTGTGGACGTGTCGTCCATGGTGCGTAGCGCGCCGCCGACGGCTTTTTGCAAAGCCACCTTTATCGCTTTCTGAACTTTATCCGCAGTTGAGCCTGGCAGCTTTTTCATCGCCCATTCAACCGGCGTACCAACCAGGTTGGCAATCCGTATGGTGAGTGAAGGTGACTCAAGCAGGGCGACTGCCTTGGTCAAGGTTTCAAGGTCTTCCGGTGAATCAAGGGGAATCATGCTGTATTTCGTTTAAGGCCGATGATGGGCACAGGCATCCAGCATAATCCTGTCGCGCCTTTACCGCTATACGCTTAACGTAGGAAGAAGCCTCCGACACGGCCATTCTGCACATTCAGTGTGGCGAGAAGGTCGTCGCCCTGGTCTTTGAAGCTGACTTTCCATACCGAGATGTCCAGCCCCTGTTGTTGCAGGTTGCCTAAATGCTGCACGGTGTAGCCCTTCTGCAGGCGGGGAGCAACGGTTTGCGCCACTTGCGTAAATTGCGACTCGTCTAATGACGCAAAGGCGGGCGTGCCTTGACTCACAAAGCCGGCGTAATCATTTTGAGCGATGGATTGCAGGAGTTGCTGCATAATGGGTTGGTCGGTGGCGCCACCCGGTAAAGCGTTCTGCGCGATGGCTGTATGGCTGAATGCAAAGCCTATAAGCATGATCAGCCTGGCTAGCCAGGCAAACAGTTTCCTACGAGACGCGTCGAGTGTAAAAGCGGCGGAATTGAACCTCAACATGGTGAAAGCTCCTTAGCTAAGTGAACCGGTCTGCCGTATGCGGCAGTATGATTCCAAGCAGCAAGCCTCGTACCACTTCATGCAATGATGCCGCGGGCGCGCAGATCTGCCAGCGTTTCGGCATCAAAGCCGGCCTCCGTCAGCACTGCGTCGGTATGTTCTCCTAATGTAGGCGCACGGTGGCTGATGCCTCCCGGTGTTTCGGATAGCACGGGGAAAACAGCCGGCATTTCCACTTCTATACCGCTGGCGGCTTGTAAACGGGCAATGGCGCCGCGCTCGCGGTAGTGGGGTTCTGTAGCGATTTCGCGGATGGAGTAGATGCGGCCTGAAGGCACGCTGGCTGCTTTCAGCTTGTCGAGCATGGCGTCAATATCGGTCTGAGCGCGTGTCCAAGCCTCAATGGCTGCGTCGATTTCCTCTACTCGGGCGACCCGGCCATCGTTGTGCGCCAGGGCGGGGTCATTCGCGAGGTCTTCACGTTCTATGCAATGCATGAGCCGCTGAAAGATAGCGTCGCCGTTACCCGCAATCAATATATGGCTGCCATCGTGGCACTGATAGGCATTAGAGGGGGCGATGCCGGGAAGGGCAGCGCCGGCAGGTTCGCGCACTACGCCAAAGACGGAATATTCCGGCAGCAGGCTTTCGGTCAGGTTGAACAGGCCTTCGTAAAGCGCGGCGTCAATCATCTGGCCTTTGCCGCCACGTGCATCACGTTGATACAACGCCAGTAACACGCCCAGCGCGCCATGCAAACCCGCAATGGTGTCGCCCAGAGAAAGCCCTGCGCGCACGGGAGCGCGCCCTGGCTCACCGTTCAGGTAGCGTAAGCCTGCGAAGGCTTCCCCAACGGCAGCAAACCCCGGTTCTTGAGCACGGGGGCCGTTCTGGCCGTAACCGGATACGCGCAGCATGATGAGGCGGGGGTTAAGTTCGTGCAGGGTTTCCCAAGACAAGCCCCATTTTTCCATGGTGCCAGGCCGGAAGTTCTCGATCAGGACGTCGGCCTCTTGCGCCAGCCGACGAATAAGGGCCTGCCCTTCGGGTTGGCGCAAATCCACACAGACTGATTTCTTGCTGCGCGATTGGGCCTCCCACCACACAGACGTGCCTTCATGTAGTAAACGCCACTTCCGTAGCGGGTCGCCGGTGCGTGGAGGTTCGACTTTGATGACCTCTGCGCCAAAGTCAGCCAACGTCTTCGCGGCGAAGGGGCCGGCGATCAGTTGCCCGAGCTCAATGATCCGAATACCGGAAAGGATCTGTTTGGACATGGTTGTATGTACTCCTCTGGATTAATTGAATGGTACAGCGCCCGGAACGTTGACTGATGTTTACCATCTGATACCTTCTTAAGATGGTGCTAAGCAAGTCTGCGCGTTGCATGTAACGGTGGGTTGAAGGGCTGCAGCGTTGTAAAGGCTCGCGACGGCGTTGGCGATTGCAGCGCTTATGATTAAGCGCTGAAGAACTGAACGTTTGTCCTCGTTCACGTACAGGAGTGCTGTTCAATGTTTGCATTGCGTTATCTGGTGTTTGTGGCCTGTGGTCTGGCGCTCTTGGTGGCCTTGCTTGGAACGGGATTATGGAACTGGCATTGGGGCTTTGTTGTACCGCCTGCCTTGTTGACGGCACTAGGTGTGCATGATGTCTTGCAGCGCAGGCATGCCGTCTTGCGTAACTACCCCATCATCGGTCATCTGCGCTACCTGATCGAAACTGTCAGGCCGGAAATCCAGCAGTATTTGGTGGATTCCGACACCGACGAGGTGCCGTTTGCGCGCTTGCAGCGCAGCGTGGTCTATCAGCGTGCCAAAGGCGAACCCGACGGCCGCTCTTTTGGCACCAAGCTGGAACTGCAAGAAGCCGGTTACGAATGGGTGAACCACTCCATGTCGCCTTCGCAACTGGAAAGCCAGGATTTCCGTATTCCGGTGGGGCAGGGTCGAAAGAAGCCGTATGCCTTGTCGGTATTCAATATTTCAGGAATGAGTTTTGGCGCCTTATCGGCCAACGCCATCATGGCGCTGAACAAAGGCGCTCAAATGGGCGGGTTTGCGCATGATACGGGCGAAGGTTCAGTGTCTCCCTACCATTTGCAAGGGGGCGATCTGATCTGGCAACTGGGGTCGGGTTATTTTGGCTGCCGTGATGAGAACGGGAAATTCGACCCCGAGCGCTTTGCCGCGACAGCCGCCAATGAACACATCAAAATGATAGAGATCAAGCTGTCACAGGGGGCTAAGCCCGGGCATGGCGGCATTCTTCCAGCGGCCAAGATCACCCCGGAAATTTCGCGCACGCGCGGGGTGCCCATGGGGGTGGATTGCGTTTCTCCTTCCTCGCACTCGGAGTTTTCTACGCCTAAGGAACTGCTCGCTTTCATTGAGCGCTTGCGTGAACTTTCCGGCGACAAACCAGTTGGCTTCAAGCTGTGTATCGGCCACCCCTGGGAATTCATGAGTCTGGCCAAGGCCATGCATGAAACCGGTATTCTGCCTGACTTCATCGTGGTTGATGGGGCTGAAGGGGGAACGGGGGCAGCGCCGGTGGAGTTCACTGACCACGTGGGCGCGCCGCTGCAAGAAGGCTTGCTGTTGGTGCATAACACGCTGGTGGGCGTGGGTTTGCGCGACCAGATAAAAATTGGCGCCAGCGGCAAAATCATCACGGCTTTTGATATTGCCAAGACGTTGGCCCTGGGTGCAGATTATTGCAACAGCGCGCGCGGCTTCATGTTTGCCGTGGGCTGTATTCAAGCCGGTGTTTGCGGAACCGGCCGCTGCCCGACCGGAGTGGCGACACAAGACCCGCAGCGCCAGCGCGCCATCGACGTTGGCGACAAGTCGCAGCGCGTGGCTAATTTTCATCGCAACACGATGCATGCCTTGAAGGAACTGGTGCAGGCGACCGGCCTGCTCCACCCATCGGAATTCAGGCCGGATCACATTCTGCGGCGTTTATCGCGAGACGAAGCCAAGCCGATCTCGATGATTTTGACCTATCTTGAACCCGGCGACCTGCTTGCGGGCAAGCTGGGGCACCCCGTCTATGAGCGTTACTGGAACCGGGTGAGCAGTGACTCGTTCGGGCTGATCCGACCTTAGGGGAGTAATGTGCTGGCCACTTTGTGGCTGGCCGGCACACCGACACGGAGTTAGTAGCCGTGGTTAGGCAGACGGAAACGAGAGACTTCGCCAGACAGGCGTTCGGCGAGGTCGCCCATGGCGGCGGCCGTGGCGGCGGTTTCTTCCACCATGGCGGCATTTTGCTGAGTCATGCTATCCAGTTCTGCCAGCGCCTGGCTGACTTCTGAAATACCGACGGTCTGTTCCTGAGCCCCGGTCGAGATTTCCTTCAAGAGCTGGTTGACCCGTTCTGAAGAGGTCAGGACATCTTTGATGGCGTTCTCTGACTTCAGCACAATGTTGCGGCCGGTTTCCACTTGCTTGACGCTTTCGGCGATCAGGTCGGAGATCTCGCCTGAAGCCTGCGAGGAACGCTGAGCCAATGCCCGTACTTCGCCCGCAACCACTGCAAAACCGCGCCCGGCCTCGCCGCTGCGGGCGGCTTCGACGGCCGCATTCAGCGCCAAGATATTGGTTTGGAAGGCGATGCTGTCCATGGTGGACACAATGTCTTGGATTTTGTCGGAGGTCTGACTGATGGTCTGCATGGTTCTGACCATTTCCTGCATGACCTGCATGCTGTGCGTAGCGGCTTCGGCATTGTCGCGAGCAAGGCGGCTGCCCTCTTCAGTATTGGCTGCCGTGTGTGCAGCCGTCGACTGAATTTCTTCCATGGCGGACGCGGACTCCGTCAGGTTGCTGGCCGTATGTTCGGTACGGGATGCCAGGTCGTTAGCCGCATGGCCGACCTCACGCACGGAGTGGGCGATGTCGGCGCTGCTGGTACGTACTGCAGATACGATGTTTCGCAAAGAGGACTGCATATCGGCAAGGTTGTGCAGGGCGTTGGCGATTTCATCCTTGCCGTAATACGTGATGGTGGTGGTGAGGTCGCCGTCGCGGATGGCTCGGATATTGTTTTGTAAGTCGTTCAGGCAGCGGGTCATGAGCCGATAGAAAGCGACGAACAGATAGGAGGTCAGCAATAGTGCGATGAGAATGACCGAGCCATTGAAGATCAGTTGCTGGCGTGCAGCGATGATGACGTCTTCCATGTAGACGCCGCTGCCCACGACCCAACCCCAGGGCTTGAAAAGCCGTACATAGGAGATTTTTTCTGTGGGTTCGCTTTCCCCCGGGTTCTGCCACAGATAACGGACAAAACCGCCGTTTTCCTGCCCCCCGACCTGAATCATTTCTTGGAAGAATGCACGCCCGTTTGCGTCACGCATCTGGCTGAGATCTTGGCCATTCAAGGCGGGATTCATGGGGTGGGTGACCATTCTTGAGGAGACATTGTGTATCCAAAAGTAATTGGTGGTGTTGTAGCGTAGCTTGTTAACCGTATTTTTCGCCAGTTCTTGCGCTTCTTCGCGCGTAAGCGTGTTGGCCACTTCTTGAGCGTGGAAGTGGGCGAGCATGCCTTGCACGAGTTCAACGTGATGGGCGGTTGCCACCATACGAGCGTCCCAGGCATCGTTATACCGGGCAGTGAGTTGCCACACGATAAGCGCCAACAAGGGGATCACCAGAACAACCCCCATCAGCATGGCCTTGGAGAGAAAGCCGGCACGAGCGAACAGCCATACGCCTGGGCCAAAAAACCCTTTGGTTATATCGGGGGCGCGAAGCTGCGCATCAGTTGCGTTTGCCGCCTGCTTGCGCAAGTTGGAAGCGGGAGCCGTATTGGGCACGATAGGATGAATAACGTTGGAGCGTTCCATGACACGTTGATGTTCGCGAATAGGGCCAGAGAAGGGGAGGAGGGCGACAGAATTGGCCTGCTCCAATAGATGGAAAAAATCGCATCACAAGCCAGAATGTATCAATATATTTTTAAAAGAAACTTGATTTACCCGTACATCTGACAGGTATGGTATTCCCGACGCAGGCAACCTGAACTCGCCATGCGGATCAGTTGGAAAGACGATAAATCGTTTGAACTCAAGGGCCGATTGGTGTTTCAATCAGATCCATGAAAAAGAGAGTTTGGGTTCTGTTTGGTGGCGTTCTGGCTCTGGCGCTGGCGATGGCGGGGCTGGTCGCAAACGATCTCCTCAAAGGCGACGGTTTAGTGCATACGGAGCCTTCAGAGTTTGCGCCTATCGTGGTGTTCGAGGAGCACGGCGAGCGTTGCATGAATTTCAACGAGATCGAGGGCGGGGGGCGTCAAACTTGCATTCAGTTGAATGACCCTGAAAAAATGGTCTTCGAATACACGCGCCTGATGATGTCTGCGCTATTTGTTAATCCTGAGCCAAAGAATGTACTGATCATCGGCCTGGGCGGCGGGACTTTGCCCCAGGCTTTGCACAAGGTGTTGCCTGCGGCCACGATAGACAGTGTCGAAATCGACCCGGCAGTCGTGAAGGTGGCGCAACGTTACTTTGGCTACCAGCTTGGCCCCCGTCAGCGGGTGTTTGTGGAAGACGGCCGCGCGTTTGTTGAACGCGCTTTGCAAGAAGGGCGTCGCTACGACATGGTGATGCTGGACGCTTTTGATGCGGATTACATTCCCGCCCACTTGCTAACGCTGGAGTTTTTTGAGCAGATACGGGGCGTTTTGTCGCCGGATGGTGTCGTGGTGGGTAATTCCTTTGCGCAAAGCCATATGTATGAACGTGAGTCAGCCACTTACGCTGCGGCGTTTGGTGATTTTTTCAACCTACGCGCGGGGCTGGAGGGCAACCGGGTCATCATCGCCACGGTGGGCGAACTGCCGGACGAGAGTGAAGTCCGGCGCAACGCCGCTCTCCTGGCTAAGCGTCTGCGACCCTTTGGTATTGATGCCGAAAGCATTGTCGATGCTTTCATGGTTTATAGTCAGCTGCCTGGCTTGCAGACACCCTTGAGAGACGCCCGCCCGGCCTTGCAATAAGCCATGGCTTGCTGGCGCCGCCGTTGTGTCCCGCCTAGTTCAACTCAACCACAAACCTTGTCATGACTGATTCTCCCCATGTGTTTGTCGCCTGCGATCTTCCAGAAAGCGTACAGGCGTTGTTTGTCGAGCGATTCCAGGCGCGATGCAACGATAAAGGCCGTACGCTGACAGCGCCCGAGCTATTGGAAGGCGTGAAAGGCAAGCGGGCGCTTGTCATCACCGCGACCGATTGCTTAAGCGCAGATATCGTGGCGCAACTGCCGGATACGCTGGAAGTGGTATGCACGTATTCCATTGGCATGGAACATATGGATATTGATGCACTGAAAGCGCGCGGGATTGCCGTGTTGGCCACTCCCGATGTGTTGAGCGAATCTTGTGCAGATACGGCCTTTTTGCTCATGCTAGGGGCTGCCCGCCGCGTGCTGGAAAGCAGTGCATTGCTGCGCAGCGGCGAATGGACGGGCTGGACTCCCCGACAACTGCTGGGGGTGGACGTCTGGGGGCGTCGCCTGGGCATTTTGGGCATGGGCCGTATCGGCCGGGCAATTGCGCAGCGCGCCCGCGGCTTTGGTATGGAAGTGCATTATCACAACCGAAATCGCCTCGCCGAAGCGCTGGAGGCGGGGGCTATCTACCACGACTCCTTGCCCGAGCTGGCAGCGCAGAGCGACTTCTTCTGTATTGCCTGCCCGTCCAGCCCCGCTACGCGCGGCCTGGTGAACACGGCCATCATTTCTCGCTTACCCCCTCAGGCCGTCGTCTGCAATATTGCGCGGGGCGACATCATCGACGATGCCGCGCTGGTGGAGGCGCTGGAATCCGGCGCCATTGCAGCCGCCGGGTTGGATGTGTTCGCAGGTGAACCAGATATCCACCCTGCCTACCGGCGCCTGCCCAATGTTTTCGGCCTGCCGCATATTGGTAGCGCGACCGAAAGCACGCGCCTGGCGATGGGTCGGCTGCTATGTGATGGGCTGCAAGCTTACTTTTCGGGAGCGCAGCCTTCTAACCGAGTGGCGTGACCCGGCTTCTTGTACCGATTGCTCAATCTCGTTGGTCGTTCAATAATCAGCCGTACATGTTCCATTAAAGGAGAACGAGATGCCCGGTCTTTTGCCCGATGTCGATCCCGATGGCTTGCTTGAGTATTCTGTGGTTTATACCGACCGCGCCCTCAACCACATGTCGAAACGCTTCCAGCAAGTGATGAACGACATCAGCCGCACGCTGAAACAGGTCTATAACGCGCAGTCGGCCATTGTTGTTCCGGGTAGCGGCACCTATGGCATGGAAGCGGTTGCCAGGCAGTTCGCCACCGGCAAGCATTGCCTGGTGATACGTAACGGCTGGTTCAGTTTCCGCTGGAGCCAGATCTTCGATATGGGCGGCATTCCGTCCAAGACGACTGTGCTTACCGCCACACAACCCTACAGCGGTCCGCAAGCGCCTTTTGCACCGCCGCCCATTGAGGAAGTCGTAGCCGCCATTCGTGAGCACAAACCCGACCTCGTCTTCGCCGCCCATGTGGAAACCGCTTCAGGCATCATCTTGCCGCCCGACTACCTGCGCGCCGTGGCTGACGCGATTCATGCCGAAGGCGGGCTGTTCGTGTTTGATTGCATTGCCTCCGGTGCCATTTGGGTCGATATGCAGGCAGCCGGCGTGGATATTCTCATCAGCGCTCCGCAAAAGGGCTGGTCCGGCCCGGCTTGTGCCGGTCTGGTCATGCTGAGCGCTCTGGCGCGGCAGCGCATTGACTCCACCACCAGCACCAGCTTCGCTTGCGACCTGCGCAAGTGGCTGCAAATGATGGAAACCTACGAGCAGGGCGGTTTCGCGTATCACGCCACCATGCCCACCGACTCTTTGCTGGTGCTGCGCGATGTCATGGCGCAAGCTGAGGCACGCGGTTTTGAGAACCTGCGTGCGGCTCAGCAGGCGCTCGGCGACCGGGTGCGCGCCATGCTGGCCGAAAAAGGCTTCAAAAGCGTAGCCGCTCCCGGCTTTGAGGCGCCTGGAGTGGTGGTTTGCTATACCGATGACGATGGCATTCAGTCGGCCAGGAAGTTTGCTCAAGTCGGCGTGCAAGCGGCAGCGGGCGTGCCGTTGCAGTGTGGCGAACCGGCCGATTTCAAAACCTTCCGTATTGGCTTGTTCGGCCTGGATAAATGGGCGGATATCGATGCGACCGTCGCCAGGTTGGAAAAGGCCATCGATGAAATTCAGGCGATGGCCTGAGGACTTTAATTACTTTTATGCATAGCGGTCACCCTGGCGGGAAAGCCTGACTCGCCAGGGTGATTGTTTATTGGAAATCACAAATGTCTGACCCCCGTGTTGATCAAGTGGCCGTGATTGGTGGCGGCCCCGCTGGGCTGATGGCCGCCGAGGGGCTGGCGCGCGCCGGTATCAGCGTCACCGTATATGAAGCCAAGCCTTCGCTGGGGCGCAAGTTCCTGAGAGCAGGGATTGGCGGCCTGAACCTGACTCACGGCGAGGATTATCAAAAGTTTTGCACACGTTATGAAGCCCGGCAGCCGCAGCTGCAACCCATGCTGGATCGCTTTTCGCCGTCTGCAGTGCGTGCCTGGGCGGCGGAACTGGGCATAGAAACGTTTGAAGGCTCGTCGGGGCGAGTGTTCCCAGTCGATATGAAAGCGGCCCCTCTATTACGTGCCTGGGTGCATCGCTTGCGTGCTCAGGGTGTGCGCTTCCGGCTCAGGCATCGTTGGCTGGGGTGGAATGAAACTCAGGCGTTGCGTTTTGCCACGCCTGACGGCGAAATTGAGGTGGCGGCCCAGGCTACTGTTCTCGCTTTAGGAGGCGGTAGTTGGCCACAACTGGGCTCTGATGCCAGTTGGTTGCCCTGGCTGGAGGAAAAAGGCGTTGATATCGCGCCTTTGCAAAGTGCCAACTGCGGCTTTGATGTCGCTTGGAGCGATCACTTCAAAGAGGGTTTTGCCGGGGAGCAGGTCAAACCGGTGGCCTTGAGTTTTACCGATGCCCAAGGCGTTGTGCATCGCCGTCAGGGCGAGCTCGTGGCGACAGAATACGGTCTGGAAGGCAGCTTGATCTATGCCTTTTCACGGCATTTGCGTGACGCTATTCTGGCCGATGGGCAGGCGACGTTTACGCTTGATCTTGCGCCGGGGCGCAGTGCGGAAAGGGTGATGAAAGAGCTCACACATCCTCGTGGAGCGCGATCCATTTCCAGCCATTTACAAAGTCGTGTCGGCATTAAAGGGGTGAAGGCCGCCTTGTTGCGCGAAACTTTGGGCAAGGAAGCCTATACCGATACGAGTCAGTTGGCGGAGGCCATCAAAGCGCTGCCCGTGGTGGTAAAAGCCGCCCGCCCGATGGCTGAGTCCATTAGCACAGCGGGTGGCGTGCGCTTCGAAGCGCTGGATGAGCGGTTAATGCTGACTTCCGTTCCGGGCGTATTTGTGGCGGGAGAAATGCTTGATTGGGAAGCACCCACAGGGGGGTATTTGCTGACCGCCTGCCTGGCGCAAGGCGCGTGGGTGGCCGAGGGTGTGCGCGATTGGCTGAGCGCCAGTTGATGAGCACAGCCAAGCCCTTGGTTCGGTGTGACTCACAGCATGGCATAAGTCGTTTGTAATGGTTGGGCAAGGCGACGGGACGCAGATTTGGCCACCTTGTATTCGCGTTTATGTGGCAAGTGAATGGCTATGGAGGTTTCCATAAGAAGATGGGATATTAGTAGATACTTTATTACAACAACGTTTGTTAAGGAGGGACAAGTCGTCATTTATTAACGCCGGGTTGCGGTAGAGTGATTTCACTAGCAAGATCACTTAAAACCTGGGGAGTTGGGCCATGGCGACTCGCTTGCCAAGTATCCGAAATCGGCCTGCAGCCGCAGTTGTTTTGTTATGTGCTGTGGTGCTTGCCGTCATGTGGTTGAGTGCCTATCAGCGTGTTTCTATTGAGCATAGTCAGGCTGTAGCGAAAGCTATGCATACCAACTCTAACCTGGCGATTGCGTTCGAAAAGCATACGAGTCGGACGCTATTGGCGGCTGAGCAAGTCGCGGCGCTGGTGCGAGAACTGTATTCACGTACCGATAAGAATGTTGGGCTGGATCGGTGGCTAGAGCAGGGGGTGATACGTGCAGATATGTTCACCATTATCAGCGTTGTCAATGAGGCGGGCGATGTCGTGGAGAGTAGTCAGACCCGTGCTCGGGTCAATTATTCGGATCGTGACTTTTTCACGGTTCAACGCAACAGCAAGGACATTGGTCTATTCATCAATACGCCTGTCATCGGGCGCGTATCCGGTGAACCGAGGGTGCCGATGTCCCTACGCATGTCACGACCAGACGGCAGCTTTGCCGGGGTGGTCGTCCTTTCGGTCAGCCCCTCAAAGCTCACAGATTTCTACGGTGAGGCAGATCTTGGCAGCCAGGGGCTGCTTGAACTCACAGGCAAGGATGGGGTGGTCAGAGCCCGCAAAATTGGGCATGAAAACAGCTTTGGGCAGGATGTCAGCCAATTTGACTGGTTCGCCAATCATGCTGAGTTCCCTATAGGCAGTTTTATTGATGACGGAGCAGCTCTTGACGGCGTCGCCCGTATAGTGAGTTATCGCAGCGTGCCTGATTATCCGCTCATTGTGGCGGTGGGGACAGCCTACGATGAGGCTGTGGCTCCCGCCTTGCAGCGGCGTATGTACTACTTCGCTGCCTGCGGTGCCGCCACTGCAGTTCTGCTGCTCTTCACTTATTTGTTGATTGTGCAACTGGATCGGCAGCGCAAGGCTGTTTCGGCCCTGAAAGCGAGTGAAGCACAGTATCGGGCGACCTTTCATCAAGCAGCGACCGGAATCGTTTACGCTACGCCTGCGGGCGAGATTATTGAAGCGAATCAAACATTCCATGACATGCTGGGGTTTGCGCCAGGCGAACTGAGCGGCCGGGTTCTGTCGGATTTAACCGACTCGGAATGCCGTGAGACAGCGCAACAATTTTTAGCGCGCTGCGTGGCGGAAGGGCCTTCAGCCGCATCGCCCGAAATTGAAATGGCCTACCGGCGGAAAGACGGTTCCTTGCTCTGGGTGCATGAAGCGTTGGGGGTAGTCAGGCGGGCGGATGGGGCGCCAGACTACTTGGTGGTAAGTACGCAAGACATCACACGGAGTAAGGATTTGGAAGCCCGTTTATCGTATGAGGCCATGCACGATATGCTGACCGGGCTCGCGAACCGCAATATGTTTCATGACCGTTTGAATCACGCGCTGGCAGTGGCGCGGCGCTATAATCAGCTCGCCGCAGTGCTCTACATGGATCTTGACGGCTTTAAAAATGTTAATGACACCCACGGCCACGCAATCGGCGATATCCTCTTGCAACACGTAGGGCAACGCTTGCAAGACAGCGTACGGGCTGAAGATACTGTCGCCCGCTTTGGCGGAGACGAGTTTGCCGTTGTGCTGTCAGTCATCAGTTCCGCTGCGGATTGTGAACGCTTCATCGCCAAGCTGGATAAGGTGTTGTCCGAGCCGTATTTGATTGAAGGGGTCACGGTGAATATCGCGGCCAGCATTGGCGCAGCGGTCTATCCGATTGATGGAGCTGATTTTCGGGTCTTGATTCGCCACGCGGATGAAGAGATGTATGCGGTTAAACGTGCAAGAAAGAGTCAATCGGCTTCTTGATGCAGCATGCGCCGCCGGGCAACACGTTAGAAATCAAATACCTGTTGCTCGGTTTCCAGGGGCAGCTCCGCTTGAGCAGCGGTGCGGCATTCAATGCGTACAGGCCCGGTGACGGTACAGCAGCATGGCAGGATTTCCGATTGGCCAACAAAGGCCAGTGGCGGCTCATCATACGTGACTGAGCCGTCCAACAGGGTGAGCCGACACATGCCGCAGTAGCCACTGCGGCATTGATACTCCACTTCGTGACCGGTGCGTTCCAGGCCGTCCAGCAGGGATTCGCCCGGCAACAGATTGAAGCTCAGGTCTGTTGTGGTGACCAGCGTCACAGTTCAAACCCGCTCAAATCGTCTGCCGAGACCTCCGAGTCGATTTGCCCCACGAGATACGAGCTCAGTTCTACTTCCTGCGGTGCGACCTGTACCGTGTCGGAAGCCAGCCAGGTGTTGATCCATGGAATGGGGTTGTGCTTGGCCCCTTCGAACGCCGGTTTCAGACCGACGGCTGTCATGCGGATATTCGTGATGTATTCCACATACTGGCCGAGGATGTCCTTGTTCAGGCCGATCATGGAGCCGTCGCGGAACAGGTACTCCGCCCATTGCTTTTCCTGTTCAGCCGCCTGCTTGAACATGTCGTAGCACTCTTGGTTGAGTTCCTGCGCGATCTTGGCGAATTCCGGGTCGTCCTGACCTGAGCGCATGATGTTAAGCATGTGCTGGGTGCTGGTCAGATGCAAGGCTTCGTCACGGGCGATCAAGCGGATGATTTTGGCATTGCCTTCCATCAGCTTGCGCTCTGCGAAAGCAAAAGAGCAGGCAAAGCTGACATAGAAGCGGATGGCTTCCAAAATGTTTACGCTCATCAGGCACAAGTAGAGTTTCTTCTTGAGCTCGTACTGGCTGACCTTGTAGGTTTCACCATTGATGACGTGGTCGCCCGCCCCTAATTGCGAATACAGCATGGTGTCGCGGATGAGGTCGTCGTAGTAGGACGAGATATCCGCCGCGCGTGCCTTGATGTTTTCGTTGCGCACAATGTCGTCGAAAATGGCCGACGGGTCGTTAACGATGTTTCGCAGAATATGGGTGTAAGAGCGCGAGTGTATCGTTTCGGAAAACGCCCAAGTCTCAATCCAGGTTTCAAGTTCCGGCAGCGATACCAGCGGCAGAAAGGCCACGTTGGGGCTGCGGCCCTGGATGGAGTCCAGCAAGGTCTGGTACTTCAGGTTGCTGATGAAAATATGCTTTTCATGGTCGGGCAGGTTCTGGTAGTCGATACGGTCTTGTGAAATATCGACTTCCTCCGGGCGCCAGAAGAAGGACAGCTGCTTTTCGATCAGTTTTTCAAAAATAGGGTATTTCTGCTGATCGTAGCGGGCCACATTGACCGGCTGGCCAAAGAACATGGGCTCCTTCAACTGGTCGTTGTCGGTTTTCGGAAAAATGCTGTAGCTCATTGTGAACCCCTTAGATCTTGCATGCACCGCTTGCGCAGTCGTCGTCCTCAAGCATGGCATTGGGGTCGTCGGCGCCATCGCGGGTGTTGTGGTAATACAGCGTTTTTACGCCATACTTGTAGGCCAGCAGCAGGTCGCGCAGCAACTGCTTCATGGGCACACGGCCGCCTTCAAAACGCTGCGGGTCGTAGTTGGTGTTAGCCGAAATGGATTGGTCAACGAACTTCTGCATGACGGACACCAGTTTCAGGTAGCCATCGTTACTGGGCATTTGCCATAGCAGCTCGTACTGACCTTTCAGGCGTTCAAACTCGGGCACGACTTGGCGCAGAATGCCGTCTTTGGATTGCTTGACCGAAACCAGGCCACGCGGCGGCTCAATACCGTTGGTGGCATTGGCGATCTGGCTGGAGGTTTCGGAAGGCATCAGGGCCGTGAGGGTGGAGTTACGCAGGCCATGCTTCTGGATATCGGCGCGCAGCGTTTCCCAATCCAATTGCAGAGGCTCATTGCAGAGGGTGTCCAGGTCTTTCTTATAGGTGTCGATAGGCAGGATGCCGGCCGCGTAGGTGGTTTCGTTGAACGCTTTGCAAGGCCCGTATTCCTGCGACAGTTGTACCGACGCCTTGAGCAGGTAGTACTGCATGGCCTCGAATGTGCGGTGGGTCAGGCCCAGCGCAGAGTCATCGGAATAACGCACACCATTTTTGGCCAAGTAGTAGGCGTAGTTAATAACGCCGACGCCCAGGGAGCGGCGCTTTTCTGTTGCGTTCAGAGCGGCCTTTACGGGGTAGTCCTGGTAATCGAGCAGGGCATCCAGTGCGCGCACGATGAGGTCGGTCAGGCCTTCGAGTTCATCGAGCGATTCCAGCTCGCCTAGGTTGATGGCCGACAGCGTGCACAGGGCGATTTCGCCTTCCGGGTCGTTGAGGTCGTTCAATGCCTTGGTCGGCAGGGCGATTTCCATGCACAGGTTCGACTGACGCACGGGCGCTTGCTTGGGGTCGAAGGGGCTGTGCGTATTGCAGTGGTCAACGTTCTGGATGTAAATGCGGCCGGTGCCGGCACGTTCCTGCATCATCAGGGAGAACAGTTCAACGGCGGGCAAGCTGCGCTTGCGAATGGCGGGGTCTTGCTCGTACTGTTCGTAAAGGCGTTCGAATTCGTCTTGATCAGCAAAGAAGGCATCGTACAGGCCGGGCACATCGTGCGGCGAGAACAGGGTGATGTTGCCGCCTTTGATCAGGCGCTGATACATCAGGCGGTTGATCTGCACGCCGTAATCCAGATGGCGGATACGGTTTTCTTCCACGCCCCGGTTGTTCTTCAAGACCAGCAGGCTTTCCACCTCAAGGTGCCATAGGGGGTAGAACAATGTGGCTGCGCCGCCCCGGACCCCACCCTGGGAGCACGATTTGACGGCGGCTTGGAACATCTTGAAGAAGGGGATGCAGCCCGTATGCTGAGCTTCGCCACCACGGATTTCACTACCCAGTGCGCGGATACGGCCGCCATTAATGCCGATGCCGGCGCGTTGCGAGACGTACCGCACGATGGCGCTGGTCGTAGCATTGATGCTGTCCAGGCTGTCGCCGCATTCGATCAGCACGCAGGAACTGAACTGGCGGGTGGGGGTGCGCACACCGGACATAATCGGCGTGGGCAGAGAGATCTTGAACTGCGATACCGCATCGTAGAAACGTTTGATGTAATCCAGTCGCGTGTCGGCTGGGTACTTGGAAAACAAGCACATGGCCACCAGCATGTACAGGAACTGCGGGCTTTCGTAGATTTCCTTGGTGACGCGGTTCTGGACCAGATATTTACCTTCCAGCTGCTTGACTGCCGCATACGAAAAGTTCATATCGCGCCAGTGGTCGATATGATCGTTCAGCTCATCGAATTCGGCGCGGCTGTAGTCGGCCAGCAGGTGAGCGTCGTACTTTTCCATTTCAGTCAGCCGCTGCACGTGGTCGTACAGATGAGGCGGCTCAAACTGACCATAGGCGATCTTGCGCAGATGGAAAATAGCTAGACGGGCGGCCAGGTATTGATAGTCGGGAGTGTCTTCCGAGATGAGGTCGGCAGCCGATTTAATAATGGTTTCGTGGATGTCGCTGGTGCGGATTCCATCGTAGAACTGGATGTGCGAACGCAGCTCGACTTGAGACACCGAAACGTTGTCCAGATCTTTGGCTGCCCATTCGACGACGCGGTGGATTTTGTCCAGATCAATGGGTTCTGTTCGGCCGTCACGTTTGGTGACGTTCAATGTCTTTGGCTGGTTCATTTGGTTTAAAACCTCAATTCTGTCTTTGGAGGCGCCCGTCAACGCTGATGATGACAGGCGTGGGGATGTTTTGTGGAGGCTGTTAAAGCCGCTGCGATCGCTGGTTTGGAGGGCTTAATGCACCCGCGTCGTCTGTTTTTGAAGCCACAGTTTATAAACTATATGTAGTGTGCGCAATATGCTGCCTTACTACATCTAGTGATAAATTACTTTAACAAACATCGTGTACCAACTTGAATAATTTGCGTTTCAAGGGCTTAGAGAGGGCCAAGCCTCTGGCGTCGCTGAGTGGGAAGAGGGTGGGGTGAGCAAAAGCTCCGGCATAAGCTTATAAGTAAATAATGGTAGGACAATGCATTCGGCGCCAGCGGCGGCGCGTTATAATTTAATGTTTGTTACCACCGCGCCTTTAGACCGTTCGGTAGTCAACCGATCTCACATGCATTCACTAAATCAATCCGATGCGCCTCCCCTGATACGTTTGATGGAGGTCAGCAAGACGTTTGTTCTTCCGGACGGCGGCACATTCAATGCCGTACGCCCCGTGACGCTGGATATCGCTCAAGGACAGATTTTCGGGCTGATCGGCCGCAGCGGCGCGGGCAAGTCTACCTTATTGCGACTGATCAACCTGCTGGAGCGGCCCGATACCGGGAAAGTGCTTCTGAATGGTGAAGATCTCACCCAGCTTTCAAAGAAGCAATTGCGTGTTGCCCGACAAAATCTGGGCATGATTTTTCAGCAGTTCAATTTGCTGCAAAACGCCACAGTGTACGAAAACGTGGCGTTCCCGCTCACCTTGCATGGCCGTTTTAGCAAGAAAGCATTGAAGGAACGGGTGCATGAGTGCTTGGCGCTGGTGGGGTTGAGCGACAAACTACAGCATTACCCCGCGCAGTTGTCGGGCGGGCAGAAGCAGCGTGTGGCGATTGCCCGTGCGCTGGCGCCGCGCCCGCAGGTGCTGCTGTGCGATGAGCCCACTTCTGCGCTGGATGCCGACACCACGCGCACCGTGCTGGATACCTTGCGCGACATTAACGAGAAGCTCGGCGTCACCATTGTGATCGTGACCCATGAGCTGCCGGTCGTGCAGGCCCTTTGCACACGCGTGGCCGTTTTGGAAAACGGCGAGTTGGTGGAACAGTTTGATACCGACGACCATTCGATTCAGCGCATCAGCGTGCTGGGGCGCGAATTGGAGCGTGAGCGCCAAAAGGCCGTTATTTTGAGTCAGCACGCCGCCCGTATCGGTGAACCTGCCAAGTCTTTCAGCGAAGCCTAATCCCATGAGTGAAAACATCATCGCCATTTTGCCCGAGCTTTGGGTGTCCATCGCTCAGACCTTTCTCATGCTGGGTATCGGCGTGGCTTGCGCCATCGTCCTGGGCGGCCCACTGGGTGTATTGCTGTT
Source organism: Achromobacter sp. F4_2707 (assembly GCF_047501535.1). Taxonomy (NCBI): domain Bacteria; kingdom Pseudomonadati; phylum Pseudomonadota; class Betaproteobacteria; order Burkholderiales; family Alcaligenaceae; genus Achromobacter; species Achromobacter sp. F4_2707. The sequence continues at coordinate 13,370 of NZ_JAZDRJ010000013.1, read as the reverse complement.
CCAGATGGGGCCGAACCAGACATTGGAAAATCGCAGCGCCTACCTGATTGTCAGTTGGGTCGTTAATACGGTGCGTTCTTTCCCCTTCATCATTTTGCTGGTGGTGCTGACCCCTGTCACCGCAGCGTTGGTGGGCACATCTATCGGGCCGCTGGCGGCGTCCGTGCCGCTTTCTGTGGCGGCGGTGCCGTACTTCGCGCGTTTGGTTGAGCAAAGCTTGCGTGAAGTGCCGCGTGGCGTGATTGAAGCCGCCGAAGCCATGGGGGCCTCGCAACTGCAGATTGTGCGCCGCGTACTGGTGCGTGAAGCGCGCGCCGGGCTGGTGCTGGCGCTCACCGTTCTGGCCGTAAGCTTTCTTTCTTATTCAGCCGTTGCCGGTGTGGTGGGCGGCGGCGGAATTGGCGACTTGGCCATTCGCTATGGCTATTACCGCTTCCAGACAGACGTCATGCTGCTGACCGTGGCGTTGCTGATTGTGCTGGTGCAGATCATTCAGTTTGGCGGCAACGCGATTGCCCACCGGCTCGACAAACGCTGATCCGCTTGCTTGTTTTTATTATCGTTCTTGACACTCCAGGAGTCGTTCCATGTTGAATCTTCGTCGCCGTACCGTCCTGGCAGCATTCGCTGCCGCCGTGGCACTGGGCACTACCGCCGTACAAGCAGCAGATCCCAACAAAACCAGCTTGGTCTTCGGGGCCACCGCTGGCTATAACTACGACGTTCTCAAGCTGGCCATCGTGCCCCAGCTCGAAGAGCAAGGCTATAAAGTCAAACTGGTTGAGTTCAACGACTACGTGCAGCCCAACCTGGCGTTGGCACAAGGTTCGCTGGATGCCAACCTGTTTCAGCACATTGCTTATCTGAACCGCTTCAAGACCGATAAGAAGCTGGACCTCATCGACCTGGCGCAAAGCACCACCGCGCCCATGGGCATTTATTCCAAGTCACGCAAGAGCCTGGAAGAAACGCAGGAAGGCGACCGCTACACGCTGCCTAACGACCCGAGCAATCTGGCTCGTGCCCTGCAGCTGCTGCAAGTCCACGGCATGGTGAAAGTCAAGCAGGATATCGACCCGCTGCGCGTTGCTGAACGCGATGTCACGGAGAATCCCAAGAAAATCAAGCTGCAGCCTGTTGAAGCTGCGCAATTGCCGCGTACTGTCGGTGATTCCGAGTTTTCCATCGTGCCCGGCAACTTCGCGATTGCCGCAGGCCTGGACTTGACCAGCGCCCTGGTGTTGGAAGAGCCGCCCATTGAGTACCAGCAAGTCGTAGCGGTGCGCACGGAAGACGCTGAAAAGCCCTGGGCTCAGGATCTGGCCAAAGCGTTCGAGTCGCCGTTCTTCAAGGAAGCGCTCGATAAGCACTTCCCCGGCTATGTGCGCCCGGCCGCATTGGCAGGCAAGTAAGCTGGAACAGGAAAAGGCGCGCAGGCCACGCTGTGGCCGCTGTTTGCGGCCCGCCTCGCACTGTCTGTGCGCCGACATTCCAAATCTGCACAATCACACGCATGTGCTTGTGCTGCAACACCCCGATGAAGCCCGCCACCCTTTGAACACCGCTCGCTTGGCGGTGTTAGGGCTGGCCAGGGCCGAACTGTTGGTGGGAGAAACCTTCCCGCAACTGGCCGACAAGCTCGCCGTGGCCGAACAGGCCTTGCTGCTGTTTCCAGCAGAAAATGAAAGCAGTGTGTTGCAAGCGCCGACGGTGGCGGCCAAGGCGTCCACGATTCTGGTTGTGCCGGATGGAACCTGGCGCAAGGCCCGTCGCCTCATTCGTTCAAACCCCATTCTGAACACCTTGCTGCGCCTGAGCTTGCCTCCGGGCGAGCCCTCTGCATACCGGGTGCGTAAAGCCAGCGAGCCTGCGGCGGTGGCCAGCATCGAAGCCATCGTGCGCGCGCTGCATATTCTGGAGCCTGAGCAAGATTTCCAGCCTTTATTGAAACCTTTCAATAAAATGGTAGCGCAGCAGATTCAGGCCATGGGTGAAGACACCTATCGCAGAAATCATACTGAGGAAAGACATGAACTTGCCCGCACATCAGCTATCCATGACGATACTGATGACCCCTGACACCGCGAACTTCTCTGGAAACGTGCATGGCGGCACAATACTCAAGTTACTTGATCAAGTGGCTTATGCCTGTGCCAGCCGCTACGCCAAGCGTTATGTCGTTACCCTAAGCGTTGACCAGGTCACCTTCCGCCAGCCTGTGCATGTGGGTGAACTGGTGACCTTCCTTGCCAGTGTGAACCACACCGGTAATTCGTCTATGGAAATCGGCATCAAGGTGATTGCCGAAAACATCCGCGATGGGGTGGTGCGGCACGTAAACAGCTGTTTTTTTACTATGGTCGCTGTGGACGACAACCACAAGCCGGTGGCTGTGCCACCCCTGCAGCCGTCCACGTACGATGAAAAGCGTCGCTTTGCCGCGGCCCAGGTGCGGCGCCAATTGCGTAAGGAAATGGAAAAGCGTCAAAAAGAAATGTTGGCGCCGTATTCAGAAGCGGAACATGGGGCGGCTCAATAGCCCTCAGTTGCACGCGTATCTCCAGTCCGGCGAGCCCGTAGCTGCTTGTAAGCTGCGATGTGGGAAGGCACCTGCCGATGCGACTGGAAGAGAGATCAACCCGCGAGTTCTGCGGGTGAGAGGTGATCAGCCCTGAGTGCTTGTGGCGGGGCTGCCCTGATTATCGGCGTTGATATGATTTTTTTCTAAGCCGTTGCGCTGGCCGAAAGCCTGGCCACGCGAGAAAACACGCCTGACAAAAGAGGGTTTCCCTTTGTCGTGCAGGGCGTGATGTGAACGGTGATGTGCACGGGAATTTGGAAGAATTAATGTAAACAAAGGCATACCTCATTGTTATTAAACGACATTTCATAATATCAGATGAGGAATGTTTTTCAAGCTTGAACGGTTTTGTGCCTGCCTTAGACGAATAAGTCTAGCTGTTGCATGGTGCCTACCCGACCATTTTCAGACAAATATAGGCCGGTGCTCAGTATCTGGCCGTGCTGGTTGTTGCGCTTGTCTTTAAGGTCGAACGGCGTAGCGGTTTGCCCCAGATATAGGGCGCCGATATTGCGTTCGGCCAGCGTGCTCAGGTGATCGTCACCGTTGGCGTCTTTGGTCCAGATACGCAGGCTGGCGAAGATGGCGTCGTTCTCGTCTATCCAGCCATTGCCGTCGCTGTCGTAAGCAGCCAGCTCAGCGAAGCCGTTACCCGTGCGGGTGCCGAACAGCTCACTGCCATCGTCAATTGTGCCATTGCCGTTTTTATCCAGCGCCAGAAAGCCGCTGGCGGAACTGAGGAAGGAAATGCGGTCTACCTGGCCGTCGGCATCAATATCGAAATCAAACTTTTGGTCGGTGAGCTCGGCCGCATTGCCCTCAAAATTGATGACCAGAGGGTCTTTGCGTTGGGCGTCACCTGCCCGGAATGAGACAGAAGTTTGCTGATAAAACTCGCGGCTCATCTGCAGGGTGATATCGAACTGGATGCGCTTGCCGTCTGCAGTATGAATTTCACCGCTGGCGCTGAATGAGGTTTTCTCGGACTCGTATATTTCTTCGTGGAAGTCGTATTCCACGCCCCAGCCTTGCAATTCAGCCTCACCGCTACCGTGGTTAGCCTGGAGGTTAATCTTTTGAGATTCAACCTCGGCAAGCTCATCGTTGTAGCCGGCTATTTTGCCGATTTCTCCCGCATCCATGAGCTTGACCTTTTTCCCGGTCAGCGCCTCGACAATTTTTATCAGCAAGCCTAGCTTGGGGTCGGTGATCGTGTCGTCATTGATGGATTCGACGGCTGCGGCCTGCTCCGCTTCAGCTTCTGAGGGGGCTGTTTTCTGTTGTTCCGCAGCGGCGGCTACAGCCTGGCGGGCGGCTTCGGAAATCGCTACTTGTGCGGATGTTGTGGTGGTTTGGCCGGGGTTGGCCTGCGCTTCGAAGTCTGGGCGTTGGTCGCCCACCCAGGCGCGCAGCGTTTCCGTACGGCTGACTTGCCTGGCATAGGTATGCTCGCTGTTCATACCGATGCTGTAGTCGGCAATTTTCATGACGGCTCCGTTAAGTTTCTTAAGCAATGATTTATTAACGGAAGAATTGGGCTGAAATTTATAGTTTGTTTGCTGGATTGAGAAAAGCCGGTTTTTGATTGGCTTGTTTTCTGCCAGAGCAAAAGGCTTCAGGGCGTTGTTATTCCTGTTGTTCTGCCAGGGCGGAATGCTTTAAGCCAGTTGAATCACCACGCACACACGGGTTCCATTCGGGCCTGACGACACATCCAGGTTCCCGCCCATGCGTTCGACGCGTGCCGATATGCTGCGCATGCCCACGCCTAGCCCGGCTTCGCGCACGGCTTCCAGATCGAAGCCCAACCCATCGTCTTCGACAGTGATACGCAAGGTGTCCGCTGTCGGTTGCGAGCAGGTCACGTGGACTTGGCGCGCGCGACTGTGCTTGATGACATTGGATAGGGCTTCTTCGATAACACGGGCCAAACCGAGGCAATGGATAGCGCTAGGCCTTGCCTGCCACTGGCCGGTTACTTGCCATGAAATATCGATCCCGAGCTCATCAAACAGACGCGTGAAACGATGGCGTAAGGGCGCGATCCACTGAGTTGGTGTATCCGGCACGACTGTGCTGGCGCTGGATTCGTAATCTATCACTTGGCGCAGGTCGTCGCGCAGGACTTTCAATAGAGATAGCATGCGCTCGTTGCTCAGAGGCTGCTGTGTCTGCTCGACTAGCGCCATGCTGCGTACCAGACTGCCGCCCAAGCCGTCGTGCAGATCATGGACAATCGCCATTCGTTCTCGCAGCCTAGCGTGGAAGAGCGCCTGATCGTGTTCTCGTGCCAGAACGTCTGCCAGCTCAGCACGCGCCTGGGAAGCATGTTCCTGCAATTCCTGGTTGAAGTGTTCGATGCGATGCATGCTGGAAGCCAGCCGCCCGCCTAGCAGCAGTGCCATGAACAGGACGGTGATCGGGCTAGAAACCGCTCCCCACATCTCGTGTGAGCCCCAGCCGTTAAGCAGCACAACGACATCGTGAGTGCCGACCACTAAGAAGATCAGCCAGCATAGCGCCAAAAGTAAATGCTGCGGATCGCGTGTGCGCCAGGCATGCCATTGAAATTGCAGGCAGTTTGCCAGGAAAATCAGTACAAAAACGGCCCACACCAGTTCCATGGCCGAGCGGGGCGCAACTAACGACACGATCAGCCCAAGCCCTGTAACGACCCACAATGCTTTTTCCGTACGCGGCAGGTGTTGCGCGCCAAAACGCCAGGTAAACAGGCAAAAAGCCGTCACGTATAGCAAGAAGCTGATGTTGTTCAAGCGTGAATGCGCCTGAATGCTGTTAAATGGCCAGGCATCGGTTGCAAGAATGGTGGCCATGTAAACCACCCAGCACAGTGACATCAGCGCATACCAGCCGAACGCTTGCTCAGAACGCCGCAGGCACCAGACTACCAAGTAGATACAACCCATAGCCGCCGACAGGCCAAGGGCGATGTAATGCACATTGCGCTGACGCCAAAGGTTGGCGGTATGAACCGCTTCGGCTTCAGCTGCAGTGCCCAAATACATTGGCCCAAGACCGGGCGTGTACGCAGCCATGCCGACCACACGTACCCAGATCGTATTGACGCCGTCGCGCAGCGCGGATTCCGGCAGCACCCAGCGGCGGGGCATATTCCATGACTGTGACAAGGGCTCCACCAGAGACGCATCGCGCCACAGCAGATCGTCGTTCAGGTAGACTTCGCCCGCCATGCTGATGCCTCCCAGGCTCAACCCAAGCGGCGGGTTCTCTGCCGTGGACGTCTCGAGCTCGCAGCTGCGCTTCCACATGATGCGATACCACACCGTGCCTTCGTAGCCGGGCCAGCGCTGCAGCCAGATATCGGGCAATGTTACCGGCACCCAGCCGTCGACGGGGCGCTGCATATCTTCAGTGCCGGCGCGCGCTGCTTCAATGGACAGCACTTGCGGCGCACAGTCTTGTACTGATTCCGCCAGGGCAGGCGTTGCACCCAGCGTTAAACAGAATCCGCACAGAGCCAGCCAAAAGGCTAGCAGACGGGTCATTCGATGACCCCGCGTGCCCGGCCTGCGCGTACTGCCATGGTTCGAGAGGAAACCGACAGTTTGCGGTAGATGCGTTTGACGTGGCTTTCTACCGTATAGCGCGAGATAAATAAGTGTTCGGCGATTTCCCGGTTTGTCAGCCCATCCGCGACCAGACAAAGAATCTGTTCTTCGCGTTCACTGAGGGAGTCGCTTGGAGTGACGTCGGGAGCCATGGCGGCAGGGCCGGGGCGCCCGGATTGTTGCGACATCTGAGGGAAGTGCGTTGCCTTTGGCAGCCCCGCCCCCTGGTTAGCGTTGCCCAAGGGCAGCAACTGCAGAATCCGGCGGGCAATAAAAGGGTCGATCGGTGCGCCGCCGCGCAGCACGCTGCGAATGGCCATAGACACTTCGATATCGTCCCGCTCCTTCAGCACGTAGCCCGTAGCGCCTGCACGTAAGGCGCTCAAGATGGATTCCTCAGAACTCCAGGCGGAGACAACCAAAATGCCCATGTCCGGCACCTCGGCGCGCATCTGGGCGATGAGGTCCAGCCCGTTGCCGTCGGGCAGCATCAAGTCGACCAATGCCAGTGTGACAGGGTGGCTGGCCAAGTATCGACGGGCTTCGCTCAGACTAGCTGCGCAATGCAGCGCCTCCGGAGCATAGCCAAGCCCCAACAGAATTCCATGCAGGCGCTGTTGCAGCAGGGGTTCATCCTCTACGACGAGCACCGGAGACGGCAACACAGCCTGTAGTTGGGGAAGGGAGTCACTCATACGAAGTTCCTTTGGATCTGCCGCATTGGCGCCCTTATTGACTATGCAAGGATGCGCAAGGCTCACCCTGCGTGGCGCGGTCAGGCTAGGCGAATTTTTAAATACCTCGCAGCTACGGAATCGTATGAGACTGAACGCCGCCTGTCATCTGTAGAAACAGGGTTTTTAGCGATAAACCGCAAAATTACCCAATTTCAGGGATGTTGCGAAATTTTTCAGAATCGTACAGTACGACGCACACAACCGCTGTCCTTTCAACGTTTTAATAAGGCTTAGTTATGCTCAAGCGTTTTCTTTTGATGTCATCCATCGCCGTCGCCGCCCTGGCGGGAACCAATGTTGCACTGGCGGCGGACCGCCACGTCACCGTTATCAACAAAACCAAGACGGCCCTTTTCGCTTTCTATGCATCGCGCACCTCCAGCAATGACTGGGAAGAGGACATCCTGGGCGACGACGTCATCATGCCGGGAGAGTCGATCAGGATTAATATCGACGACGGTAGCGGCGCCTGCAAATTCGACTTCAAAGGCGAGTTCGAGGACGGTGACGAAGTCGTGAAAAAGAACGTTGACGTTTGCACCGTCAGCGAGTTCTCATTCACACAATAAGAACACCCCTTTTTTTTCCAACGGCACAACCGTGTCCGAAGGCAGGCGACCCGGCAGCAGTCTTGGCGCACGCTGAAGGCTGTTGAGCCGCATGGAGGCGGAATGAAACCCCTTGTTCTGCGTCGGTGCGACGCGCTTCACGCTGTTTTTCGCTGGGGCGTATTGCCGGGTGTCCTTGCCGGGTGCGTTCTGCATGCTTATACGTGCTTTTTCGTACCGGAAGGCGGGCCAGACGTCTTTACGTCTGGCTTGTTCATGCTGTCGATTCTGCCGTATCTCGCTTGTGTGATTGTCGGGTTGAGGCACTCACGCGGGCCGTTGATGGCTGTCTGCGCGATTCTGCCCATACTCCTGCTGGATATCCTCGCATTTCACGAGGCATTCATCACACCGTCCACCTCTACATCATCCTTGGTTTTGCTGGTCGTTCCGGTGATTAACCTTGGTGTTTTGCTGCTGGGGTTTCTCGTCGGGTGGATTGCCGCTACGTTTATATGCCGCAAGTCCAGAACAGCGTCGAGGTAGTGCGAATGGGTGCGCGGTGATGACTAGAATAAAAAAACGAGTCTCATGGAAAACCTTCTCATCGTTCTCGCCCTTGTCGTGGCGGCAGTCGTCTACGTCATTTACCTGTACAACAGCCTGGTACGTTCGCGGCAGCTTGCCGAAGAAGGCTGGTCCGGCATTGATGTGCAGCTTAAGCGGCGCGCCGACCTTATTCCCAACCTTGTGAATACGCTGCGCGGCTATGCTGCGCATGAGCGCGAAACATTGGATGCCGTGGTGAACGCAAGAAACCACGCGCTCAACGTTGCGGGGGGCGATGTCGCGGAGCGTGCGGCTGCCGAAGGGGCGTTGGGCCAGGCGCTAGGCAAGCTCTTTGCACTGGCCGAATCGTATCCGGACCTCAAGGCCAGCGAGAATTTCCTGGGGATGCAAAACTCGCTTGAGAATTTGGAAAGTGAAATTCAAATGGCACGGCGCTATTACAACGCAGCAGCGCGCGATTTGAATATCCTCATAGAAAGCTTTCCCTCCAGCTTGGTCGCCGCCCATTTCGGCTTTACCAAGAAAGAGTTTTTTGAAATCGCCGACGCCGCCGAGCGCGCGGTACCCGAAGTCTCGTTCTAATCATGGCCGTGATGGGAAGGTTGATCGCGGGCCTCGTCTGTGCCGCTGCCCTGCTTGTTGCACCCTTGACCCTGCAGGCTGAGGAACGGATTAACGATTTTCACGTCGACATCGAGGTCTTGGAGGACGGGCAGCTCGACGTCACTGAGCGTATCCACGTTACGGCAGAGCGTGATGAGATCGTGCATGGGATTCAACGAGAAATCCCGCTTGCCTTTATCACCGCTGAAGGGCGACGCGCCAGATCCCGGCTGTGGGTGTATGGCGTCGAGCGCGATGGCAATGCGGAGCACCATATCACTACGCAGACCAATCGTGGTGTGGTGATCCGCATTGGAAGCGCGGATGTTGAGCTGGCACCGGGCGATTACGAGTATGAGATCCGGTACACAATCAACCGCGTCATTAGTTTTTCAGATAACCACGACCGGTTGATCTGGAACGTCAACGGCAACGAAAATGAGTTCCCCATCGATGCGCTCTCGGCTCGTGTCGTCTTGCCCGATGGTGTGGAGCCGCTCGCGGTGAATGTATATACGGGGTATTTCGGTGACGACGGCAATGAGGCCGAATTCGAGGCCTATGGCAACGAGGTGACGTTCTCGGCAACCCGGCCCTATGAGGCGGGTGAAAACATGACGATTGAGTTGTTGCTTCCCAAGGGGGTGATTCAGCCCCCCGATGAGGCAACCCTGAGTGAATGGGAGTCGGAGGATTATGCATCTGCGATTGCGGGGGCGACCACATTCACCTGGAGTGCGCTGCTGGCGTTCACCCTGTGGTTGATGTTTGGCCGCGACCCTCGTCCCGGCGTTGTGGTTCCCCAATGGAACCCGCCTGCTGGCTTGTCGCCGGCCAGCGTCAATTACAACGCTTCTAAGAATTTTGAAGCAGGCTTTTGGACGGCATTCTCTGCTTCCATCATTGATCTGGCCGTGAAAGGCAAGGTGGTTCTGGAAGACCTTGAAGAAGGTATTTCTGTTCGCAAGCTTTCCGACCAAGAGGACGCAGCGTTACCCACAGAACAAGCGGTCATCATGCAGATGTTGCCACCGGTTGGGGAAAGCCTCCGGTTCAATATACAGAACGGCGTGAAAACGCTTGAGTTGGGAGAGGCTTTTTCCAATGCGGTGGAGAAAGAAATCGGCCACACATTCTATAAGCCCAGAAAAGCGATCTGGATGTGTTTCGGTATTCTGATGCTGTTGGTCCTGATCGTGCACGAATCCGACCATAGCGCCGGTGTCGAATACATGGATGGCTGGATCCCAGCCCATTGGGTGACCGCCGTTGTAGCTTGGTACTTCGCCTTGAAAGCGGTGAAAACGTGGCGGCAACAGCCTTCGGCAGCACGCTACAAGCGTCGCAAGGCACGCGTCTCGATTTTGCGGAACCTGCTGATTTCCGCTGCCATTTTGCTGCTATTTACCGAATTTATTTACGACGATGCTCCCGTCACCCGCGACAACCTGCTGCTAGCTTTCGCTGTGTTGATGATTACCACCCTGCTATGGGCGTTCATCGGGCGGCTGAGCCGCGAGGGGCGCAAGGTGATGGACGACATCGACGGCTTGCGGCTGTACCTGGAGCTTGCCGAAAAAGAACGGATGGCTCTGGCAGATGCACCCACGTTGTCGCCCGCCCACTACGAAACCTTGCTGCCCTATGCTGTCGCGCTCGGCGTCGAGAAAGCGTGGACGACTCACTTTGAAACGGCTCTGGCCAATACAGCGGAAGCGCAGGCGAGCTATCAGCCCGTCTGGTACGGAACGAGCGGCCGCTCATACGATGTCAGTGGGTTCAGCTCTAGCATGGCCAACCGCATCCAAGATAGCCTGCCAAGAGAGCAAGATTCTTCTGGCTCGGGCTCGTCCGGCAGCAGCGGGAGCGGCCGTGGGGGTGGGGGCGTCAGTGGCTGGTGAGGTTAGCCAGGTAATTGCAGCCAGATTGTGCCAGTGGGGTTCAGACCTCCACGATAAAGCTCGGGTTAAAACCCGTTCCCTCTCCCGGATAGCCTGCGGGATTGCTGACAATGCGTGTTCCGTTGATTGTGTAATCGACTGCGAAATGCGTGTGGCCATGAATGGCCAGCGCCAGGTGATTGCCAAACAGGTGTTCCCATGAATTGGCGAAAGCGGCATCCAGGACGGAGCCGCGGTGGAAAGGGTCGAGCGACCGGACGCTGAGCGGGTGATGCGTGACCACGACGGTTTTCCCCGCGAACGGCGTCTTAAGCGTGCTTTCCAGCCAGTGGCGGGTCTTGTGGGCTTCTTGTGCAGCATCCCGAGTCGACCAGCGCCGATACTGCGGGCCCACCCTGATCTTGCGATGATCATTCAGCATTTGGCCGATCTCGTACATCGCATGGGCCGGGTCTTCATCAATTTGATAGTCTGTCCAGGCCGTGGCACCCAGGAAGCGCACGCCATCAATCACAATGCTGTCTCGCTGCAAATAATGTAAGCGGCCACCACTTTGCGCTGCGGCTTCCCGCAAGGCGGCGTCCGTTTTCTCGATGGTGGACTGGTAGTAGTCGTGATTCCCCGCCACTAACAGAATCGGCCCGGAGAAAGTGTCGAGCGCCCATTGCGCAGCGCGCCCTTTGGAGTGAATGTCGCCGGCCAGAACGACGAGATCCGCTTCTACCTGGGAAGGCTGAAAAGGCTGAAACTCATTATGCAGGTCGGAGAGAACGTGGATGCGCATGGGTAAGGGCGAGAAGGGTGGAGAGGCTCCGGTTAATTGAACGGGGGTTACTGACACACGGGGTGCGCTTTAATCATAAGCGCGTGGGCGCGTTGTGTCTGCCTGTCAGCGGGCAGGCTGTTAGAACGATTAATGCATAACGGCACTGAGCCACATCGGCTCGTGCTCGATGTGGCTCAGTAATTTGCCTGACCGCTTCAATGTTATGGAGGCGTGGTCAGGCGAGACACCGTATTTACACTTTTGGCGGGTCTGTTTCTCGCGCAGGGTGGCGGTGCTGAGCGATGGCTTCAATGAATGCATTGATGTCATTGCGTGTTGCCCTTTGGGTGATGACCAACCCGCTATCTCCCTCATCTAAGGGCACGCCTGCGTCCTCCAATACTTGCCGGCCGTCGTTGATCACCATGATGGGTTTGGCATGGCGGAATGGCTCTCTCACAAACTCAAGGGCTTGGCCAGAATGAATGCGCCCAGCAAGCAAAGGGTCGTTGGTGAAGTCGATGCCGGGCAAAACATGCGCCGTACAGAATGCAACCTGCTCGGTTTCGGCGAAGAAGTTGTCCGGGTTACGGTTGAGTACCATGCGGCCAATGGGCGTAACAGGCACCAATTCCTCGGGAATGATCTTCGTAGAGTCGAGAACGTCGAAGCTGAATCGCTCGGCTTGTTCTTCGTCGAAGATCTGCACGCCGAGCTCTCACTCTGGGTACTCGCCCGCCTTGATGGCTTCCCATAAGTCTCGGCGGTGAAAGTCCGGGTCAGCGCTTCATAGCACTCGAAGTAACCATGCGCGGCGGAGCCACGGGCGTGCACGACGCGCTCGGGAATGCGCTCGTGGTCGAAGTGTGTAAGCTTTTCCCTAAGGATGAAATCCTTCAGTAGCGCCGGCCCGCGCAAGCCCGCTGTCAGCGAGTGCTGGTTATCCGCGATGGGAACGCCTTGGTTGGTTGTCAGTATTTGGCCAGTACTGTCGGCTCGCACGCGGGGTAAGTCCTCCTTAACAGCATTCACCCCCAGCGCTGCCTTGCCGCCCGTCACCGAGGCCAGACCGGCGACGATGCCCGCTTTTTCGTTACGCGCAGAATTCGGCAGGCGCTGCCGTGCAGTGCACGGGTTCCCAGCCGGCGGAGTTAGGCACGTAATATGCCAGTATCGAAACGACAAGCAGCGAACAGCAACCTCGGGCACCTGATGGCTACGCTATTGGCAGTTGATTGGATGTTGGGAGTCAATCCCGACCATTGATGTTTCCCAGCGACGGGATTAGGCCGGAATCGAACCGGCACGCCTCGCGGTAGGGGGGCGATACTGTAGAAGTTTGGCATGTAGCTAGTAATGGTAGCGGCAGGAAATAATCGTAATTGCCGAGTCATCAACGGCGTAGACGAGGCGGTTAACATCATCAATTCGTCGTGACCAAAAGCCTGTCAGGTTCGCTTTCAGGGCCTCAGGCTTGCCGATGCCCTCAAACGGCGAACGCATGACATCCTTGATAAGAGTGTTGATACGTTTCAGCGTTTTGCCATCTTGGCCCTGCCAGTAAATGTAGTCGCTCCATGCTTCATCAGTCCAACTCAATAGACGTTCAGGCATCCACCAACCCCCGCGCCTTCGTTTTTCCTGCTTGGTATTGCTCAATAGAGCGGCTGAGGTGCTGAGTATTAGCCGGAGAGCGCAGTAAATGCACGGTTTCCATCAGGCTGTTGTAATAGTCGAGTGACATCACGACTGCATCAGGGGAGTCTCGACGAGTGATGATGGTCGGGTTCGCATCCTCAACGACGCGATCAAGAACGGCTTTTAAGCTGTTGCGCGCTTCTGTAAAAGAGACAACTTTCATCTTGACCTCACTTGTTCAATTTACTGTACAAGTTTACGCGACGCGTATGGGATGTACAAGAAGTTGTACGTGTTTGGTGTGCGTTGCCTGCCCCCTGCGTCACAATAGATGTCCGCTCGTTTTTCGTTAATATTTGAGGGAGCGGTCGGAGTGAAGAAGTGCCCAGTTACAGCCCAGAATTCAAAGAACAAGCCGTCAGGAAATTGATGCCGC
>NZ_JAZDRJ010000012.1:0-146306 GCF_047501535.1 Achromobacter sp. F4_2707 | reverse complement strand
GCGGCGGCATCAATTTCCTGACGGCTTGTTCTTTGAATTCTGGGCTGTAACTGGGCACTTCTTCACTCCGACCGCTCCCTCAAATATTAACGAAAAACGAGCGGACATCTATTGTGACGCAGGGGGCCCCCCCGGCGCGCCCACCGCCAGTAGCGGTCGGCCGTCTCTGAACACAATCATGGGTGCCATGGAACTGCGTGGCCGCTTACCGGGTTCCACGCGATTCAACTGCGGCCGGCCATCAGCATCCAGCGGGGTCAACGAAAAATCGGTCATCTGATTATTCAGCAGATAGCCATTCACGAAAATTTTGCTGCCAAACGCCGACTCAATGGAAGTCGTCATGGACACCACATTGCCTGCGCGGTCGGTCACCACAAGGTGGGTCGTAGCGGGCTGCTCGATGGCAGCGTCTGCCACCGGCGCTTTGTTTATGCCCGCAGGCACCCCAGGCTTGGCCTGCCCCATGGATCGCTCGGGACGAATTAGTGCAGCGCGCTCAGCAATGTAAGTCGGGTCCAGCAACCCGCTCACAGGCACGTGGGCGAAGGCCGGGTCGGCCACATAGGCATCGCGATCCGCAAAAGCCAGACGACCGGCTTCCGAAAAATAATGCACCGCTTCTGCTGAATCGGGCCTCAGCCCAGCAATGGGCGTGTGCTGCAATAACGCCATCATCTGTACGACGGCTAAACCACCGGAACTGGGCGGCGGCATGCCGCAATAGCGTAGGCCTCTTGCTTCAGCACATAAGGCGTCGCGACGAATGGCACGGTAACCGGCAAGGTCGTCTTCGGAAAGGTCGCCCGGTACAGCATGCTCTGCTACCGCACGCACCATCGCTTGAGCCAGCGGGCCTTGGTAGAAAGCCTGTGCTCCTTCCTGCGCAAGCAGCCGTAGTACTCGTGCGTAGTCCGGGTTGCGCAGCATGTGGCCCACCGGCCAGGGCTCGCCATGTTCATCGTAGAAATACCCGGCGGCACTGGGGCTGGCCTTCAGCCCTTCGGAGCCCGCCACCATGGCATGCATGCGCGGCGACACCGGAAAGCCGTTTTCGGCTAAGCGCAGGGCGGGCGCAAACAATGCGGGCCAAGGCAACACCCCGTGTTCCGTATGCATGTCGGCCAGCATGCTTACCAGCCCTGGCACGCCTACCGATAAGCCGCTGTCTACTGCATCGAAAAACCCCATGGGTCGGCCATCACGCAGAAAACGATCGGGCCGCGCGCCGGCAGGGGCGGTTTCACGGCCATCGTAGGCATGGACGGCAGGCGCTTCCGCCTGATGCACCAGCGCGAAACCGCCGCCACCCAAGCCGGAAGATTGTGGCTCGACCAACCCCAGCACCCATTGCACGGCAATGGCGGCATCCACCACCGAGCCCCCCTGCTCAAGAATTTCGACCCCGGCCCGCGTGGCCAGCGGGTTGGCTGCACTGACCATAAAGTGTCGGGCCTGTGCTGGCGGACGCGATGTCAAAACTCCGTGAGTCGCAGCCTCGGGGGCGATGTCTGTTACCGCGACACCTTGGGCCACGACACCTTGCACCGCAACGCCAGACGCAGCAGACGCTGCAGGCGCGACGGACGCAAGCAGTAAACCCAGCCCAAGTAAGAGCGCCGCACGCCACCCGCACGAGAGCCGCCATCTGCCACATAGAACGTTGTAGGCGCCCGACAGCGCTTCTTCAGGCCCACGCAGCAATGTATTGAATGCCGCACTCCGGACCTGCCACGCCCGAATCCGCCATAAACAACGCTGTTTGCACCTGCTCGCAAAGCCCATGGCCGCCCCCGATAGATTGCCGTTCATCGTACTGAGTCCTCCAGGCATTTCTCAAGATCACACAGCGCTTCGCTGGGCTCATTAACGACGGGGTAGCTAAAAAAATAGGCTTCTTCAACATCCAGGCCCGCCGCCACCGGCATCACCAGTTCCCCCGACCTCAAAGCATCCTGAACCAAAAACCGAGGTACCAGCGCCACTCCCATGCCTTCTCTCACAGCGGCCAGCGACATGGTGAACAGCTCGTAGCGGGGGCCGGCATTTACGGTAGGCAGGTAGTCGCGCCCATGCGCCATATACCAGCGCCGCCAGGCATCGGGCCGCGAAGTCGTATGTAGATGCAGCATGCCCGCCAATGGATCTTTATCCCTCTTTCTGGCGGCCAGCAAAGCAGGTGCGCACACCGGCAGCAGCTCTTTTTCGTCAAATAGCTTGATGCCGCGCGTACCGGGCCACATACGCTCGGCATGATAGATGGCAGCATCAAAGGGCTGATCATTAAACTGAAAGGGCAAGGTGCGCACCGATAGACTGACAAAAATATCCGGGCGCAGCCGATGAAATTCGGCCAGCCGCGGCAGCAGCCAGATTGTGGCCAAGGTGGGCAACACCGCCACATGCAGATTACGCCCCACACCAGCCCGCGACATCAAACCCAGCGTATCCTTTTCAAGCTGGTCCAAGTGATGACGCACCCGAGCGGCATATTCCGCTCCCGCATCCGTCAGCATCACGCGCCGCCTGACGCGCGTGAACAATGCCACCCCCAGCCTTTCCTCAAGGCCTGCCACCTGGCGATAAACGGCACTGTGAGTCAGCGCGAGCTCTTCGGCTGCGCGTGAAAAAGAACCCAGCCGCGCCGTCGCCTCAAATGCCTGTAACGCGCCCAAATTCGGAATTCCATGCCTCATATCATTCCTTTGCCCACCGAGGCGAAATCACTTTGCCCACTGAGGCGCAATCAATCACCGCCTTGCTGTCTCAGCTGGCCCCCCTCCCGCGAGTTCAGTGCCGGGGTAGATGACTTTGCCTGGAACTTCCCTAAAATGGGCAATAAAAGAAACGTTGAAAAAACGCTGTCTTGCGCAGAAGGCAAGACAATGTGAGATTTTATCAATTGCGCTGTGCGCCCGGCGCACATATTCTTGGATACCATGAACTTATCCCCAAATTCGACTCCTGCCGCCAGGATTGGCGGCCATATCCTGGTTGATCAGCTCGTTGCACACGGTGTACGCCATGTGTTCTGTGTGCCGGGCGAAAGCTATCTGGCTGTGCTGGATGGCCTGCACGACCACCAGATTGATGTCACCGTCTGCCGCCAAGAAGGTGGCGCTGCCATGATGGCCGATGCTCACGGCAAGCTCACCGGCGAGCCCGGTATCTGCATGGTGACGCGCGGCCCGGGCGCTGCCAACGCACTGGCGGGCATCCATATCGCCAAACAGGACTCGACCCCGCTTATTCTGTTTGTCGGCCAAATCGAACGCGGCATGCGTGAAAGGGAAGCCTTCCAGGAAATGGACTACCGTGCGGTTTTCGGCACCCAGGCCAAGTGGGTGACGGAAATCGACCAGGTTGAGCGCATTCCGGAACTGGTCGCCCGCGCGTTTCACGTCGCGACGTCGGGCCGCCCCGGCCCGGTGGTCATCGCCTTGCCGGAAGACATGCTGGTCGAAGTCGCACAGGTGGCTGATGCGCCCCGTTACCAGGTGCCCGAATCCGCACCCACGGCAACACAGATGCAATCTATCGCGGCGCGTTTATCCAAGGCGCACCAACCCGTTGCCATCCTGGGCGGCAGCCGCTGGGATGCGGAATCCGTAACGCGCTTCCAGGCCTTCGCCCAGGCCTGGAACTTACCGGTAGCCGTACAGTTCCGTCGCCAGATGCTGTTCTCCACTGATCACGCCTGCTTTATCGGCGACATCGGCCTGGGCAGCAACCCGCAGCTCATGCAGTTCGTGCGCGACAGCGATCTTATTCTGATGATTGGCGGGCGTTTTTCAGAAATCCCCAGCCAGAGCTACACCTTGCTGGATATACCCGTTCCCCAGCAACAGTTGGTACATGTCCACCCGGATTCGTCCGAGCTAAACCGCGTGTATATCGCTTCGGAAGCCGTGAATGCTTCTCCGAAGGCGTTTACCCAAGCGCTCGAAACCTTGCCCGCCCCCACTGGGCAACCCGCGTGGGCGGCCGCGCTGCAAGCCATGCGTGAAAGCTACACGCAATGGACTAACCCAAACACCATCACCCTGCCCGGTGCGCTGCAAATGGGTCAGGTCATGAGTCACCTGAATAAAGTCCTGCCTGCAGACACCATTATGTGCAATGGCGCGGGCAATTACGCCACCTGGCTGCACCGTTTCCGACACTTCACCCAATATGGCACGCAACTGGCGCCCACCTCGGGCTCCATGGGCTATGGCCTGCCGGCCGCTGTGGGGGCCAAGCGCGTATTCCCCCACCGCACCGTGGTGTGTTTCGCGGGCGATGGCTGCTTCATGATGCATGGTCAGGAGTTTGCCACCGCCGTGCAATACGACCTGCCCATTATTGTGCTTGTCATCGACAACGGCATGTACGGCACCATTCGCATGCACCAGGAACGCCACTACCCCGGCCGGGAATCCGCCACTGCATTGCGTAACCCGGATTTCGCCGCATACGCTCAGGCATTCGGCGGCCACGGCGAACGGGTGGAATCCACCGATGAGTTCGCCCCAGCTCTGGAGCGCGCTCTTGCCAGCGGCAAGCCGGCCATCCTGCACTGCCTGCTGGACCCAGAAGCCATTACCCCAGCCCAGACGCTCAGCGCCATCCGGCAGCAGGCGCAACAAGGCTGATCCGGTAGTTCCCTTAATCTCAGTTTCATTCACTTGACCGTTACAGGAAAATTCATGTCCGCACCAACCTTCAACTGGGAAGACCCCCTGCTTCTTGATAGCCAACTCACTGAAGAAGAGCGCATGATCCGCGATGCGGCTGCCGCTTACTGTCAGGACAAGCTCGCGCCGCGAGTGCTGGAAGCTTTCCGTAAAGAACATACCGACCCCGCCATCTTCACCGAAATGGGCGAACTGGGCCTGCTGGGCGTCACGATTCCTGAAGCCTACGGCGGCGCCGGCCTGAACTATGTCAGCTACGGCCTGGTCGCCCGCGAAGTCGAACGCATCGACTCGGGCTACCGTTCCATGATGAGCGTGCAGTCTTCACTGGTCATGGTGCCCATTAACGAATTCGGCTCTGAAGAACAAAAACAAAAGTATCTGCCCAAGCTGGCCACCGGCGAATGGATCGGCTGCTTCGGCCTGACCGAGCCCAACCACGGTTCCAACCCTGCCGGCATGGAAACTCGCGCCGTAAAGACCGCCGACGGCTACCGCCTGACCGGCGCCAAAATGTGGATCACCAACTCCCCCATCGCTGATGTATTCGTGGTGTGGGCCAAAGTCGTTGGTGGCGAAGACGACGGCAAGATCCGTGGCTTCATCCTGGAAAAAGGCATGAAAGGCCTGAGCGCCCCCACGATTCACGGCAAGGTCGGCCTGCGCGCCTCCATCACCGGCGAAATCGTCATGGATGAAGTGGAAGTCGGCAACGACGCCATGCTGCCGGGTGTCACCGGCCTGCGTGGGCCTTTCACCTGCCTGAACTCAGCCCGTTACGGCATTGCCTGGGGTGCTCTGGGCGCTGCTGAAGCCTGCTGGCACACGGCCCGCCAGTACACAATGGACCGCCTCCAGTTTGGCCGCCCCCTGGCACAAACCCAGCTCATCCAGAAGAAGCTGGCCGACATGCAGACCGAAATCACGCTGGGCCTGCAAGGCTGCCTGCGCCTGGGCCGTATGAAGGACGAAGGTACGGCAGCGGTAGAAATCACCTCTATCATGAAGCGTAATTCTTGCGGCAAATCGCTGGATATTGCCCGCATGGCGCGCGACATGCTGGGCGGCAACGGTATTTCCGATGAGTTCGGCGTAGCCCGCCACCTGGTCAACCTGGAAGTGGTGAATACCTACGAAGGCACGCATGACATGCATGCGCTGATTCTGGGCCGTGCTCAGACCGGCCTGCAGGCGTTCTCCTAAGCTTAAATCGCTTTATCAGTACCGGCCCGCAAGGGCCTTTTCATGCTTTACACCGGCTCAAAACGCATTGCACCCCACTGGTTGGAATCCATGTCCAACATGTGGTGCAATTCGAAGGGCCGGTTTTTTTATTCTTGTTCGTCGGCAAGCTCAAACATATTGGTGGCTTCAAGTTCGAGCACCAATTCGTCGTCCTGGTTGAACATGCGCCATGTCCAGCGCAAGATGCCAAGATCGGAACGCGATGACGACACGCGCTTGGAATCGACGGTAGCTTCCAGCCGCAGGGCGTCGCCGGGGCGCACCGGCTTTGGCCAGCGCAAGCGTTCCAGGCCCGGTGAGCCGAATGATTCTGAGCCCTTGAGGGCGGCGTCGCAGACCATGCGCATGGCGAGCGCGCACGTTAACCAGCCACTTCCAATCAGGCCGCCCCAACGGCTCTCGCGAGCTGCCTCTTCATCGACGTGAAAAGGTTGAGGGTCGAACGAACGCGCAAAAGCCAGCATGTCTTCGCGAGTCACCACCACGGGAGGATGCGTCACCACCATGCCAACTTCGAAATCCTTGAATTTCATGAACGTGAGTTTCCGATTGAGATACTGGATGAGCAGCCTGGACAGCCTCTTTTGTAGAGCGTAACGCAGGCGCCCTGATATACTGAAATGATCACTATGGAGGATAGCTGACCGTGCTCGACCTTACCATGAAAGCACGGCTGCAGGAGCACGCATGAACACAACAACAACCACGCCAAGTCTCATAGAAATCCACAGCATGGGCAAGGCGATAGAAATCGAATACCAATGGCTTTTCCCCGAGCGCACTGGCCAGCCTTTGATCATCTTTCTGCATGAAGGGCTGGGATCAATTTCCATGTGGCGCGACTGGCCGGCACAAGTGTGTGAAGAACTCGGTTGCCGGGGCTTAGTCTTTTCACGCTACGGCTATGGCCAGAGCACGCCACGGCCGCTTGATGAAGCCCGCGGCATTGATTACCTGCACGTACAGGCCCACGATGCCCTGCCCACACTATTTGAAGCGCTGGGTCTGGGCGACGAACAACCCATTTTGTACGGCCATAGCGATGGCGGCTCCATCGCCTTGCTGTATGCCGCTATGTTTCCGGAGAATGTACGCGCCATCGCCGTTGCCGCACCTCACATTTTTGTCGAGGACATCACCCTGGAAGGCATACGGGAAGCTCGCAAGACCTACCAAAACACAGACTTCCCCACCCGCTTGGCACGCCACCACCGCGATGGCGAATCTGTGTTCCGCTCTTGGACTGAAACCTGGCTGACGCCGGCGTTTCGCGACTGGAACATCGAAGCATTTCTCGATGACATCCGCTGCCCGGTTCTGGCCATACAAGGCGTGGACGACGAATTCGGCACCCTTGAGCAAATTCGCGGCATTAAGCGGCGGGTACCCAATACCCGTTTATTGGAAATCCCTTCTTGCGGGCATTCGCCGCATCGCGACCAATCTCAGGTCGTTATCGATGCATTGCGTGAACTCATGCACGAAAGTGGGCAGTCTGCGGAAGGCTCACTCAAAAGCGGCAGCAGCGCGCCCTAAGCGGTCGTTCACGGCTTGCCAGGCCGCCGTAGCAGGCGGCCTTTCCATCACAATATGGTCATAGCCTTGCTGGTCAAGCCGGCGAAGCAAGGCATACAAACGTCGCGCATATTCCACACGGTCGGGCGAACACTCATGCCAGGTCACGCCTTCCTGCTGCGTCGCAATTTCCGAAGCAGGCGGGAATACAACAACCGCTAGACGCTCACCCCGGGAAGCTGCCGTGGCCAGAACAGCATCCAGCCTTGAACGCTCTACCAGTGCCAACGGCGTACGCGGTGCGTAATGCGCCTTCAGAGAACCCGACACACGCGGTGCGGCCTGATCAGGCAAGGCAGGCATGACGCCCAGCACTGCGGCAAGTTCTTCCGCCGTAATATGACCGGGGCGCAGCAGCACAGGCCCCGTGCCTTGGTCGAGCCGCGAAAGGTCCACAATAGTGGATTCGATACCCACCTGAGACGACCCGCCTTCCAAAACCAGCAAATCTGTTTCGTCAAACTCGGGGAACTCGTTGCGAACATGCTTCGCTTGGGTGGGTGAAACCTGTCCGAACTTATTAGCCGAAGGCGCCGCCACTCCCCCTTGTCCCCCCTTGAGTTCGGCAAAACGCTGCAGCAGCGCTTGTGCAATGGGGTGCGATGGGCAACGCAGGCCAATGCTGTCTTGCCCACCGCTGACAGTGTCGGGAATGCCCGGTGCCCTGGGCAAGATCAAGGTGAGCGGACCAGGCCAGAATGCCTGCGCCAATATGCGCGCCGCATCAGGTACGTTCTGCGCCCAGTAGCCAAGGTCGGCGCCAGGCGCAATATGCACGATAACCGGGTGATTAGAAGGCCGCCCCTTGGCTTGATAAATGCGCGCAATGGCTGCGGGGTTTTCGGCATCGGCCCCCAAGCCATAGACCGTTTCAGTAGGGAAAGCAACCAAGCCGCCCGCCAACAGGCGCTGCGCGGCGGTTTCTAGCTTTTGCCCCATGCCGGCTTGCTCGCCCGCCTGCGCCGCTGAGCCGTTTGCATCGGCCCTAGAGTCACCCGACGCCATACTTATGCCTCAAATGACAGGCCCAGCGCTGCCGCAACTTGGGCAGCGCGTTCCTGCGCTTGCGCCAAAGAACTTCCCAGCACGTTAATGTGCCCCATTTTGCGGCCCCGACGCGCTTCGGCTTTGCCGTACAAATGCAATTCGGCGCCCGGCACAGCCAACACAGAGGCCCAATCGGGCTCCCGCAGCGCGGACGTCACTGGGTCGAACCAGAGATCGCCCAACAGATTCAGCATCACCACCGAGCACAAACTGCTGGTATCGGCCAGAGGCAGGCCCGCTGTCGCCCGCACCTGTTGTTCAAACTGACTGGCAACGCTGGCGTTCATGGTGTAGTGGCCGCTGTTGTGGGGGCGAGGAGCGATTTCATTTGCCACCAGGCTGCCGTCTTGAAGCACAAAAAATTCTACGCACAGCACGCCCACGTATTCCAGCGCTTGCGCAATGCGCAAAGCTGCTTGGCCTGCCTGCTTGGATAGCGCATCGCCGGCATCGGCAGCGTCAACAGTGGAGACGGCCAGAATGCCATCACGATGTTCATTGGTGGCACTCGGGTAGACCACGGTCGCTCCATCAGCACCCCGCGCCAACACGACGGAAATCTCACGCTGCAGCGGCAGCAAAGCTTCCAGCACGCAAGGTTTGCCCCCCATATCGCAGAAAGCCTGTTCGGCTTCCTGGCGGTTGGCAACGCGCGCCTGGCCTTTGCCGTCGTAACCTAGCCGTGCTGCCTTGAGTATCCCGGGAAAAAGGCTATCAGCAGCTTGAGAGAGGTCCTCGACCTTCTCTACCGCCCAATACGGTGCAACAGGCACACCACTGGAATCAAGAAACGCTTTCTCACGAATGCGATCCTGAACGACGGCCACCGCATGAGCACCTGGCCGTGTCAGAACCGTACGCGCCAGACTGTCCAAGCTTAAGGCCGGCACATTCTCGAACTCGGTCGTGACCGCCTTACAGCGGGCCGCCAGTTGAGCCAACCCTTCGGTGTCATCATAAGCCGCCTGAATATGCAATTCAGCCACGGCCCCGGCGGGGCTGTGTGGGTCTGGGTCCAGCACGGCAACTTTGTACCCAAGACTTTGCGCCGCGTGACAGAACATGCGGCCAAGCTGGCCACCCCCTAACATACCCAGCCAGTCGCCGGGTTGAATGTCCGGTTGAAAGCCGGGTTTGCTCATATATATACCTTGTGGATACGGAATGCTTACTTCAGTACGTGTGGCGGCACTTCCATGGCGCGCGCAGCATCCGTCTGACGACTGCGGAACTCTTCAAGCTGACCAAGCAGGGCAGGGTTGGTCATGGCCAGATTGGCCACCACGTGCAATGCGGCATTGGCTGCGCCTGCCTCGCCAATGGCAAAGGTGGCAACGGGAACGCCCTTGGGCATCTGCACAATGGACAGCAAGGAATCTTCACCACGCAGGTAGCGCGAGGGTACCGGCACGCCGAACACGGGCACAGGCGTTAACGCCGCCATCATGCCCGGCAGGTGGGCCGCCCCGCCTGCACCCGCAATAATGGCCCGCAGGCCGCGCTGAACGGCTTGGGCGCCGTATTCCACCATGTCCAGCGGCATGCGGTGCGCTGAAACCACACGTGTTTCGTGTGGAATACTGAATTCTTCCAGGATGGCAACGGCATTTTTCATGACGTCCCAATCGCTGGAAGACCCCATGATGATGCCTACCAGAGGGGCTTGCGTATCGGTATTACTGTTCATAGTTGCCCTGCCCTACTCAAGCGCTCAGGCGATCCAGCGCCTCGCGGTATTTAGCTGCTGTTTTTTCCAGCACATCGGCTGGTAAGCGCGGCGCCGGAGCAGTTTTATCCCAGTCTTGGGTTTCCAGCCAATCGCGCACAAACTGTTTATCGAAAGACGGAGGGCTGATGCCTTCCGCATAGCCATCCACGGGCCAAAAGCGCGAGGAATCGGGTGTCAGCACTTCGTCCATCAGGTGCAAGCGGCCCGCTTCATCCAGGCCAAACTCGAACTTGGTATCGGCAATGATGATGCCCTTGGTGGCAGCGAACTCAGCCGCTTCGGCATACAAACGCAAGGTGACATCGCGAAGTTTTTCCGCCAGTTCCTGGCCCACTTCCGCCACGACGTAGCCGAAATCGACGTTTTCATCGTGCAGGCCGAATTCTGCTTTAGCGGCGGGCGTGAAAACAGGTTGCGGCAATTTGCCCGCCTGCCGCAAGCCCTCTGGTAGCTTAATGCCGCAGACGCTGCCCGTCGCTTTGTAGTCATTCCAGCCGGAACCAATCAAATAGCCCCGGGCCACGCACTCAACCAGAATGGGACGCAGCCGCTTAACCACCACGGCCCGCCCGACGACCTGATCACGTTCTTCAGGTGCCACCACCTCGGTGGGATCAATGCCAGTCGAATGGTTAGGAATGATGTGAGCGAGCTTTTCCAGCCAGAAGTCGGTCAAGCGGGTAAGCACTTCTCCCTTGCCCGGAATCGGGTCGTCGAGAATGACATCGAACGCGGAAATGCGGTCGGTCGCCACGATGAGGAGCTTGTCGTCTCCCACGGCGTACATGTCGCGCACTTTGCCGCGCCCCAGCAATGGCAGGGATTTTATAGTCGATTGATGGAGGGCCTGAACCACGATGTCATCCTTGAGTATTCGATTCCAAACCGCGCAAACGCGCTTTAATTCACAACTTGTTTAAGCTCGCCTGCAGCGTAGCGGCGCGCCATTTCCGTCAGCGCAATCGGCTTGATCTTGCTGGCATTGCCGGCTGCGCCGAATTGCTGATAGCGTGCCACGCAAATGGCCTTGGCGGCTTCACGTGCAGGCTTGAGGAATTCGCGCGGGTCGAACTTTGAAGGATTTTCTGCCAAGAAACGACGCACGGCGGCTGTCATGGCCAAGCGGATGTCGGTGTCGATATTCACCTTGCGCACGCCATACTTAATGGCTTCCTGAATCTCTTCTACAGGAACGCCGTAAGTTTCTTTCATATCACCGCCAAACTCACGGATTTCCGCCAGCAGTTCCTGCGGAACGCTAGAGCTGCCGTGCATCACCAAGTGAGTATTAGGCAAACGGGCGTGGATTTCCTTCACTCGCTGAATCGACAAAATGTCGCCGGTGGGCTTGCGCGTGAACTTATACGCCCCATGGCTGGTGCCAATAGCAATGGCCAAAGCGTCAAGCTGAGTGCGGCGTGTGAAGTCGGCAGCTTGTTCTGGGTCGGTCAGCAGTTGGTCGAGCGTCAGCGTGCCTTCAGCACCGTGGCCGTCTTCCTTATCGCCTTGCATCGTCTCAAGCGAACCCAGGCAGCCGAGTTCGCCCTCGACCGTCACGCCCAGTTTGTGGGCCATTTCGACGACCTTGCGCGTGACC
Organism: Achromobacter sp. F4_2707; assembly: GCF_047501535.1. Lineage (NCBI taxonomy): Bacteria > Pseudomonadati > Pseudomonadota > Betaproteobacteria > Burkholderiales > Alcaligenaceae > Achromobacter > Achromobacter sp. F4_2707. Next base: position 134,437 of record NZ_JAZDRJ010000012.1, on the reverse strand, counting down.
TCGACGTTGTATTCGTAATCGGCAATGGTTTTGCCGTCTGCTTCCAGGGAACCGTCCATCATGACACTGGAAAAACCCAGCTCGATGGCGCCCTGGCACACGGCAGGCGATTGGCCGTGATCCTGGTGCATCACCACAGGAATATGCGGGTAGGTTTCAACCGCAGCCTGAATCAGATGCTTGAGAAAACCTTCGCCTGCATATTTGCGGGCACCGGCGGAGGCTTGCATGATGACGGGGCTGTCGGTTTCAGCCGCCGCTTCCATGATGGCCTGTACCTGTTCCAGATTATTGACGTTAAAAGCCGGGATGCCATAGCCGTTCTCGGCGGCGTGATCCAGCAGCTGGCGCATGGAAACCAGGGCCATGTTTTGACCTCCTGAAGTCTGTAAATAGGGTTAAATACGAAACAGAATGAATTTTAAGGGCGAACACGAATGTTTGCTTGGGCCCGGCCTGCAGCACACCATATGCCGGGGCCGCATTCATGCCGGGGGCGCACCTCGCAGCGCGCTCTTGGGTCGGAAGGCTTTAACGACCTCGGCGTGAGTCTCCACGTAAGGGCCGCCAATAAGGTCCAAGCAATACGGCACGGCGGCGAATACCCCCGTCACAATCACTTTACCGTTTTCATCGCGCAAGCCTTCCAGCGTCTCTCGGATCGCCTTGGGCTGGCCGGGCAGGTTGATGATGAGGGCGGCGTGATCGGCCGTTTCGCGTAGTACCGCCACTTGGCGCGACAAAATCGCTGTCGGAACAAAGGCTAGGCTGACTTGGCGCATTTGCTCTCCGAACCCCGGCATCTCACGCGTGGCGACAGCCAAAGTGGCCTCGGGTGTGATGTCGCGCCGGGCAGGGCCAGTACCGCCGGTTGTCAACACCAGGTCGCAACCCACCTTATCAACCAGTTCGATCAGGGTATCAGACACCGTCTGTTGATCGTCAGGCACCAGCCGGCTAACAAACCGCGGTTCGGCGGTCAGCGCTTGTGTGAGCCAAGACTGCAGGGCGGGAATGCCCTGGTCTTGGTAGTCGCCAGCGGCAGCCCGGTCGGATACCGAAACCAGCCCCACAATCAGATCATCAGGGTGGCGCCGCTGTAGACGACTTGCGTCATGCATTGAAATACTCCTTGAATGAACGGGGTTTGCGCAGGGGCAGCTGATCACCCATGCTTCACCGCAACCGTTTTCAAATGGGTGAAGCCATACAAGGCCTCAAACCCTTTCTCCCGCCCATAGCCCGACTGCCCCGAACCGCCAAATGGTAGTTCCACACCACCGGCTGCGCCGTAGTTATTGATGAACACCTGGCCGGCCCGCAACTTACGAGCCATGCGGAACTGGCGGCCGCCATCCTGAGTCCAGACACCGGCCACCAAACCATAGGAAGTGCCGTTGGCAATGCGCACGGCCTCCTCTTCGGTATCAAACGGAATCGCACACAGCACCGGGCCAAAAATTTCCTCTTGGGCCAGGGGATGTTCCGGCGGCACATCACTCAACAACATGGGAACCTGATAAAACCCGCCTTTTGGGGCATTGGCATCTAGTTGGCCACGTGCAGCAACCGAAATCCCCCCCGCATCGGCTTCGCGCAGCAACGCCTGAACACGGCTCAGCTGCCGCGCGTTGATGAGTGGGCCGCAATCCGGGTCATCACCCGCAGCGCCGGTACGCGTCGCCTTGAACAACTCAGCCAACCGCGCCACCACATCGGAATAAATCGCCCGCTGAATGAGCACACGACTACCCGCCGAGCAGGTCTGACCTGCATTCTGAATAATGGCGTTAAGCAGCACGGGCAGCGCCGCTTCGATATCGGCATCGGAGAATACAATTTGCGGTGATTTTCCACCCAGTTCAAGGGTAACAGGCACAAAATTGGCGGCTGCCGCTTGTTGTACTTGCAGCCCTGTCTGGGGCGAACCGGTAAACGAAACGTGGTTAATGCCAGGATGGGCCGCCAGCGCCGCACCGGCCTCAGCGCCCAAGCCGGTCACGATATTCAGCGCCCCAGCCGGCAATCCGGCCTCGGCAAGTATGGCTGCCACCCGCAGTAGAGACAAACAAGCATCTTCCGCCGGCTTCACCACGCAGGCGTTGCCCGTTGCCAACGCTGCGGCAACGCTACGACCAAAAATCTGCAAGGGATAGTTCCACGGCACGATATGGCCGGTAACACCATGCGGCTCGCGCAGGGTCAATACGGTGAAATCCTGCGGATAGGGAATGGTCTGGCCGTGTAGCTTATCGACCGCGCCGCCATAGAATTCAAAATAACGCGCCACGGCGAGGGCATCGGCACGCGCCTGGCGGGAAGGCTTGCCGGTATCGCGCTGCTCCAGCAAAGCCAGCTCATCCACGTTATCCAGCAGGCTTTGCGCCATGCGCAACATCAAACGGCTGCGCTCAGCGGGCGCCATCCGGCCCCATTCTCCCTCGAACGCCTGACGCGCAGCTTGTACAGCCTGTCCGACTTCAGCAGCACCGGAACGTGCGATCTGGGCGAATACTTCGCCCGTAGATGGGTCGAGCACTTCCAGGGTGCGCCCGTCGTGGGCCGCCACCCATTCGTTATGGATGAAATTCATGTACGTCGTCATTCCCGCTCCTTCGGTATCGGGCTGTCTTACTGACAGCCTCTACAAATGGGGGCTCTCCCGCTGCGGCGCGCTAAACACCCCAGCATTCGTGCCAGACAGGAAACAGCGCCGGGAACCTACTTCGCACGGTCCTCCAACACTGTGACGGCAGGCAATCCCTTGCCTTCAAGAAACTCCAGGAATGCGCCGCCCCCTGTCGAGATATAGTCTATATCAGCGCCAATGCCATACTTGGCAATAGCTGCCAGCGTATCACCCCCGCCCGCAATCGAAAAAGCGGGCGATTGAGCAATGGCTTGTGAAATCACTTCCGTACCCTTGGAAAAGGCGTCGAACTCAAACACCCCCACCGGGCCGTTCCAGACGATGGTGCCCGCCTTTGCCAGAATGGCCGCAAGCTGTTCAGCGGTACGCGGGCCGATATCCAGAATCATGTCGTCGTCGCTGACATCGACAGCATCTTTAACCTCTGCCACAGCATCCGCGCTAAACGCTTTGGCGCACACAACATCCACAGGGATGGGCACTTCAGCCCCTCGCGCCTTCATGGTTTCAATGACAGCACGCGCTTCTTCGACCTGCCCTGCTTCGGCCAGCGACTTGCCAATAGGCAGGCCCGCCGCCAGCATAAAGGTGTTGGCAATGCCGCCGCCCACGACCAGTTGATCGACTTTTTCAGACAAAGCTCGCAGCACGGACAGCTTGGTCGACACTTTGGCGCCTCCAACAATGGCCACCAAGGGGCGGCGCGGCTCGCTCAACGCGCGGTCCAAAGCCACCAGTTCAGCCTCCAGCAGAGGGCCCGCACACGCCACTGGTGCGTATTGCGCCATGCCGTGGGTAGTGGCTTCCTTACGGTGAGCCGTGCCAAACGCATCGTTGACGTAGACATCGCACAAGGCCGCCAATTTCCGAGCCAGCGCATCGTCGTTCTTTTTCTCGCCCTTATTGAAGCGAGTGTTTTCCAGCAGCACAACCTCGCCCGGCTGCAGTTCAACGCCATTCACCCAGTCCTGAATCAAGGGCACGGGCCGCTCCAGCAATTCAGACAAGCGAGCGGCCACAGGAGCCAAGGAATTTTCAGGCTGGAACTCGCCTTCTACCGGGCGGCCAAGATGAGAGGTCACCATAACAGCCGCGCCCGCGTCCAGCGCCATCCGGATGGCGGGCACCGAGGAAGACACTCGGGTGTCTTCACTGATACGGCCGTCCTGCATGGGAACATTGAAGTCGGAACGAATGAACACTCGCTTGCCGGACAAGGCGCCGGATCGGGCCAAAGAAGACAGAGTCTGGACTGTGGTCATGATGCAATGCAACAGAAAAAAGTGGAGGAAATGAGAAGGGAAGTTGCCAACCACACACTGAGTGCGCCCGGAACTTCCCTCTGGCGGTCACCCGCCTTCTGCCTGAAGGCAGTATGACAGCGTTTATTTGGCCTTCATCAATGCAACGGTGGTGTCGAGCATACGCTCGGAGAAACCCCATTCGTTGTCATACCAGGCCGAAACCTTGACCAAACGGCCCGACACCTTGGTGAGCAGAGAATCAACCGTGCTGGACACTGTGGTGTGGTTGTAATCAATGGAGACCAGCGGCTCTTCGGAGTATGCGAGCACCCCTTTGAGCGCGCCTTCAGAGGCTTCCTTGAGAATGCCATTGACTTCTTCCACTGTGGTGTCGCGTGCGGCTACAAAGGAAAGGTCCACCATCGACACGTTGATGGTCGGCACACGAATGGCAAAACCATCCAGCTTGCCCGCGAGTTCCGGAATCACCAGGCCAACCGCCGCGGCGGCACCGGTGCTGGTGGGAATCATGCTCTGAGTCGCAGAACGGGCGCGGCGCAGGTCGGAATGGTAGACGTCGGTCAGGACCTGGTCGTTAGTGTAGGCATGGATGGTGGTCATCAGGCCGTTCACCACGCCCAACTTGTCGTTCAGCGGCTTGACCAGCGGCGCCAGACCGTTGGTGGTGCAGGACGCATTGGAAATAACCGTGTCAGTGGCTTTCAGGATGTCGTGATTCACGCCGTACACAATGGTGGCGTCGATATCTTTGCCACCGGGGGCGGAAATCACAACTTTTTTGGCTCCCGCCTGCATGTGAGCCTGACATTTTTCCTTGGTTTTGAAGGCGCCGGTGCATTCCAGCACAACATCAACGCCCAGTTCGCCCCAAGGCAGAACAGTGGGGTCGCGGTCGGACAGCACGCGGATGCGGTCGCCGTTCACCACCATGTAATCGCCATCGATTTCCACCGTGCCGGGGAAACGACCGTGCACCGAATCGTATTGAGTGAGGTGGGCGTTGGTCTTGAGACTACCCATGGCGTTGATGGCAACGATTTCAATGTCGTGCTTTTTGCCGCCTTCGTAGTGAGCACGCAGAACGTTGCGGCCGATACGCCCATAACCATTGATCGCCACGCGAATCGTCATTTCTGAATCTCCCGTTTATAGAACTTGCTCGACCACTGCGGCGACATTTTCCACAGTCAGACCGAAATGTTTGAATAACTGATCGGCTGGCGCAGATTCGCCGAATGTATCAATACCGACGACAGCGCCTTCCAGGCCAACATATTTGTACCAACCCGAGGTCGAACCGGCTTCCACCGCCACACGCGGCAAGCCCTTGGGCAAGACCGATTCGCGCCATTGAGCATCTTGGGCCTCAAAGAGCTCCACACAAGGCATGGAGACCACGCGCACGGCAATGCCACGCTCGCCCAGCACCTTTTGCGCCTCAAGCGCCAGGCTCACTTCAGATCCCGTCGCAATAATAATGGCGCGCGCGTCCGGTGCGTCGCGCAACACATAGCCCCCGCGCTCGACCGCAGCCACCGTGGTAGCGTCACGCTCAACAAACGGCAGGTTCTGGCGCGACAGCAACAGTGCCGTGGGGCCGCCTTCGCGCACCTGCATGCCCAAGCTGGCGGGCCGCTGCAGCGCGCTGGCCCACGCCACGGTCGTTTCAGTGGTGTCGCAAGGGCGCCACACATGCAGATTGGGAATCAGGCGCAGGCTGGCCGGGTGCTCAATGGGCTGGTGGGTGGGGCCGTCTTCACCCAGGCCGATGGAGTCGTGCGTAAACACGTGCACAACGCGCTGCTTCATAAGCGCCGCCATGCGCACTGCATTACGTGAATAATCGGAGAATGTCAGGAAGGTGCCGCCATAAGGCAGGTAGCCGCCGTGCAGCGCCATACCATTCATAATGGCGGCCATGCCGAATTCGCGCACACCATAGTTGATGTGGCGGCCCGCCTGAATATGGGATTCCCCTGCTCGTACAGGTACTACACCCTTCCAGTCAGTGAGGTTGGAGCCGGTCAGGTCGGCAGACCCGCCCAGCATTTCCGGCAACAGCTCGGCAAAGGCGGTCAGGGCTACCTGAGAAGCCTTGCGGCTGGCCATGGTTTCAGCTTTCTCGCTGGTGGCCTGGATGACCTCACGGGCTTGTTGCGCAAAATTTTCCGGCAAATCGCCGGCCATGCGACGGCGGAATTCTGCGGCTTCAGCCGGGAAGGCCGCTGCAAAGGCGTCGAAACGTTCTTGCCATTCCTGCTGCTGGCTCGCACCGCTCTCGCGTGCGTCCCAAAGGTCGTAGATTTCCTGCGGCACAACGAACGGTGCATGAGGCCAGCCGATGGCGTCGCGAGTCGCCTGGATTTCTTCCGCGCCCAAGGGGGCGCCGTGCACTTTTTCAGAACCGGCCGCGTTAGGCGCGCCCTTACCGATAACAGTGCGGCAGCAAATCAAAGTAGGTTTGCCGCCCTGGCCGGCCTGCTGCTTGGCCTGGGCGATAGCGCGATCCACCGCTGCAACGTCATGGCCGTCTACGCCACGAATTACATTCCAGCCATAGCTTTCAAAGCGAGCCGGGGTGTCGTCGCCAAACCAGTGCTGAACCTGGCCGTCGATGGAAATGCCGTTGTCGTCGTACAGCACAATAAGCTTGGACAGACCCAAGGTACCGGCCAGCGAACACACCTCGTGAGAAATGCCTTCCATCAGGCAACCGTCACCCACAAAAGCGTAGGTGAAGTGATCAACGATGTTGTGGCCTTCACGGTTGAATTCCCGCGCCAGCAAGGCTTCGGCAAGAGCCATACCGACGGCATTAGCAATGCCCTGCCCCAGCGGGCCGGTAGTGGTTTCAACCCCAGCGGTGTAGCCCACTTCGGGGTGACCGGGAGTGCGAGAATGCAATTGGCGGAACTGCTTGAGCTCTTCGATTGGCAGGTCGTAACCTGTGAGATGCAAAAGAGAATAAAGCAGCATGGAGCCGTGGCCGTTCGACAGCACAAAGCGGTCGCGATCAGGCCAGGCAGTATCAGCAGGATTATGGCGCAGGTGGCGCGACCACAATGCCACTGAAATTTCAGCCATGCCCATCGGGGCGCCGGGGTGGCCGGACTTGGCTTGTTGAACCGCATCCATGGAAAGCGCGCGAATGGCGTTTGCCATGGACATGACTTGGGCTGGCGTGTGGCTCATTGGGAATGGGTGCAGGGCCTGGCCGCGATGCCTGGCGCAGGCCTCATCAATCAGAGTTTGCAAAGTTCTTGATTTTAACACCCCGACCACTTCGCTACCTGATGGGCCGACCCGCTCAGGGAAAGGTATCATTGGCGCGTGATTCTCCACCGCCAATTCCTATGAGTTCACCCCGTTTTTTTTGCCCGTTCCCCTTGGTCGCCAACCAGCGCACCGAGCTGCCTGATTCGCTGGCTCACCATGCGGTGCGCGTCCTGCGCCTGCGCCATGGCAGCGCCATCACCTTATTCGACGGCCAAGGCGGATGCTATCCCGCCACCCTGGAAATCGAAGGCAAACACGCCTGGGCGCACATCGGCGAACACCGTGCCATCGAGGCCGAACTCCCTGTGCACACCACCCTGGTGCAAGGCATTGCCAGCGGCGACAAAATGGACTGGATCGTGGAAAAAGCCGTTGAAATGGGCGTGTCGCAGCTGGTGCCTGTCACTGCGCAACGCAGTGTCATACAGCTAAGCGGCGAGCGGCGTGAAAAACGCCTGCGCCACTGGCAACGTATTGCCGTCGCCGCCAGCGAACAATGCGGGCGCAACCGCATTATGGAAGTCGCCCCTCCACAGAGCTTGGCCGAATGGCTATCAGAGGCCCAGCCCGGCCTTTTGCGCCTAGCCTGCCACCCCGAAGCCCACACTAGCCTGGCAAGCGCCCTGCAAGCGCATCATGGCCCCTTGGCCCTGACAATCGGGCCGGAAGGCGGGTGGTCAGACGAAGAGCTCGCACTGATGCAGAGCCAAGGTCTGCAAACCGTGCATTTTGGGCAACGCGTATTGCGCACCGAGACTGCCGGTATTGCGCTGATGGCGGCTGTCGCCGCCCTGAAAGGTTGGAACTAACGGCTTGGAATCAAGCCGCCGGGCTTATTCTTCAGAAGCACCCGAATAAGGCGTGGGCGCGACTCCGGGCTCAGGGTCCGGATGCTTGCCCGCATGGACAATATGGTAAGCGAACCCACGGCCGTTATTCGCCGCAAACTCGACCACATCCTGGCAGACGCTTTCAATGGCTACTGCGTCTTCCGCCAAAGCCGGGTCGCCGGAATGCAGATTGTCAAACCACAAGAACAGGCCGCCTTTCTGGTCGAGTACGGTATCGCACAAGCAGTCGTACAACGCATCCAGATTACCGCCAAAAAACTCCGGGAAATCTACTGCTTTAACCACCGCCCGCAATACGGCGGAGCGGCTGCGCGCGCGATCGCATTCCACAACAAAAGCAGTCATCCCGACTTCTTCGGCGACCTTTAAAACTTCATTCCGCTCTGAGGACACAACGTCCACCAAGCCACCTTTTTGCAATTTCTCTTGCAACGATTGCACCTGGCTCATCCGGGCGTCTCCTTGAAAAAAGCGTGCACTTCATTTGCACGGTTCATGCTGTCGGCACGACCTAGCTCAATCAGCGCCTGCGTGTAGCTCCCTTCGAACAACAAATAGGAAATCAGCGCGGCTCCCGCCTTGCTTGCTGAGCTCGACGATACACCGAGAACGGAAAACAGGGTACGGGCAGCACGAGGCATCCGCCTGAGATGAACCATTGCCAACTCATCCAGCGAACGGCTTGGCGTAATCGCCAATGTACGGACCGGACGCAGGGACTGGCTTTTTAATACATTTGGCTCCAGCTGTGCAAGTAACTCATTCACCCTTTCCATGCTTTCAAAGTCGCTGGCCACAGTATCTTGGAAAATACTGAACAAGACATGACCGCCAATCTGGGCCAAAGAGGGGTAATGAGGGTCGGCCAGGCGCCGCTCCGGGTGGGTTTCATCACGGTAACCCGTTCCCACCACAAAGATTTTTTCAGCGCCCAGGTGAATCGCCGGGCTGATGGGAGCCAGATGCCGCATCGAGCCGTCGCCACACCACTCAGTGTGTCCGTGAACCAACATTGCCTTGGCCGGAAACACAAAAGGAATGGCGGAGGACGCCAACAGATGGTCGACACCAATGCTGGCCGGCACGGCCTGACGCAATGAGCGGCGCCACGGCTTGATGCCGCCGCGCGATTGATAAAAAGTAATATGTTCGCCCGTGCTGTAGCCGGATGCCGTAATGGCTAGGGCATCAATCACCCCGTTCTTCAAGTTGCGCTTGAGCTGGTCGAAATCCAGGTAGTCTTCCAGTAGCTCACCCAGAGGCTGGTTATCCAGCAAGGAGCGTGGCTGGTGACTGCGCAACGACGGCGCCAGCCAGCCCGCGGCCATCATGCTGAACCAGCGCAGACCTGTGCGCAGCAGCCGCCAAGCATCGGCATGATAGACCTTGCCGGTACTCAGCCCCGTCCACAGGCTGATTATGCTTTCCAGTGCCGCATGAGGGTTATGAGCCTGGCAGGCGTAGGCTGCTGCGTTAATTGCGCCTGCCGACGTGCCACACATGATGGAAAAGGGGTTGCAAAAACCCGGGTCACGTCCCGGATCAAGCAGTTCCAGCACCCCCGCAAGGACACCGGCTTGGTAAGCAGCCCGAGCGCCGCCGCCCGTAAGAATCAACCCTACGGGGTTGGCGGCAAGGCAATGGGGGGCGTCATTCTGCCGGCGTGTTCGCATCAAAGACCGTCAAAGCTGCCATATTGACAATGCGACGCACGGTAGAGCTTGAGGTCAGGATATGCACCGGCGCATTCGCCCCTAATAGGAAGGGGCCGACAGCCACGTTATCGCCAGCCGTCGTCTTGAGCAGGTTATAGGCAATGTTGGCGGCATCCACGCCTGGGCAGATCAACAGGTTGGCTGCTCCTGTGAGCGTGGTAGTCGGCAGGATGCGACGGCGCAGCTCTTCATCAAGCGCGCAGTCTCCATGCATTTCCCCGTCAATTTCAAGCTCGGGGTCAGCCTCGCGCACCAAGGCCAGCGCCTGCTTCATTTTCTCACCCGAGGTGGAGCTCCCGGTGCCGAAGTTGGAGCGCGATAGCAACGCCACCTTGGGCTCAACATTGAGCCGCCGTATTTTGCGAGCCGCCATCAAGGTGATCTCTGCCACCTGTTCTGCATCCGGGTTGTCATTCACGTGCGTGTCGGCCAGCGCCAACGTGTGATCCGTGAGCAACAAAATATTCATGGCGGCATAAGTGCGCACGCCCGGCTTTTTGCCAATGACCTCGTCAATAAAGCGCAGATGGTTGTCGTACGAGCCGACCGTGCCGCAAACCATGCCGTCGGCATCCCCCAGGTGCACCATCATGGCGCCAATCAGCGTCAGGCGGCGCCGCATTTCGACACGCGCCATTTCCTTGCTGACACCGTTACGGCACATGAGTTCCCAATACGTCATCCAGTAGCGGTTGAAGCGCTCATCGTAGTCGGGGTTGGTAACTTCGTAATCGCGGTCAAGCTGCAACCGCAGACCAAACCTCTTAATACGATCGGCAATCACCGAGGGGCGACCCACCAGAATCGGACGGGCCAGACCTTCGTCCACCACAATCTGCACGGCCCGCAACACGCGTTCGTCTTCGCCTTCTGCAAACACAATGCGGCTCTTGAGGCCGTCGCGTACCATTTGCTTGACCACCGGGAACAGCGGTTTCATGAAGGCGCCGGAGCGGTACATAAATTGCTCCAGCTGGGCTTCATAGCTTTCAAGATCGGCGATGGGACGCGTAGCCACCCCTTCTTCCATGGCCGCCTTGGCCACAGCCAGCCCGATGCGGGAAATCAAGCGCGGATCGAACGGCTTGGGGATGAAATACTCAGGGCCGAACGACACCTCGTATGTTCCGTAGGCCGCAGCCACCACGTCGCTTTGCTCTTCCTTGGCGACGGCGCAAATCGCATGCACGGTGGCCTTTTCCATGCCGCGTGTGATGGTGGTAGCGCCGACGTCCAGCGCCCCCCGGAAAATATAGGGGAAGCACAGAACGTTATTGACCTGGTTGGGGTAGTCGGACCGCCCTGTCGCCATGACGACGTCGTCGCGCACCGCATGTGCTTCTTCCGGCAGGATTTCCGGCGTGGGGTTGGCCAACGCCAGAATCAAGGGGCGCGGCGCCATGCGCTTCACCATTTCCGGCTTCAGCACCCCGCCTGCTGACAACCCCAGAAAGACGTCGGCGTCGCCAATGATGTCGTCGAGCACACGCGCGTCGGTGTCCTGGGCGAAACGTTCCTTGGTTTCGTCCATCAACGCTGTACGACCTTTGTAAACCACGCCTTCGATGTCGGACACCCAGATGTTTTCCAGCGGCAGCCCCATGTCAACCATGAGATCCAGGCAGGCCAGCGCAGCGGCGCCCGCACCGGACACCACCACTTTCACCTTGTCGATATCCTTACCGACCACTTCTAGCCCATTAATGAAAGCCGCCGTCACGCAGATGGCCGTGCCATGCTGATCGTCGTGAAAGACCGGAATATTCATGCGCTCGCGCAGCTTGCGCTCAACGTAAAAGCATTCCGGCGCTTTGATGTCTTCCAGGTTAATGCCGCCGAAGGTGGGCTCCAGGCCGGCGATGATGTCCACCAGTTTGTCGGGGTCTTGTTCGTTGATTTCGATATCGAAGACATCAATACCGGAAAACTTCTTGAACAAAACCGCCTTGCCTTCCATCACCGGCTTGGAAGCCAGCGCCCCAATGTTGCCCAACCCCAGCACTGCTGAACCGTTGGTAATGACCCCCACCAGATTCCCGCGCGCGGTGTACTGAAACGCGTTCTGCGGGTCATCGACGATTTCTTCGCAGGCAGCCGCCACACCGGGGGAATACGCCAGCGAGAGATCACGCTGGTTAGATAGCTGCTTGGTCGGCGCGATTGCAATTTTGCCGGGGCGACCCTGCTTGTGATAGACGAGTGCGGCCTTGCGCAGATTGGCATCCATGTTTCAAACTTTTTGTAAGAGATGAAGAGAGTCCTTCAATTCTAGCCGCGAACTCTGGTTTTGTATGGAGTGCCGAAAGGGCGTGAGCGAACGCCCCCTGCCGGGGCGGCCGTGAACAACGCGCCAGTAGCCGCCCCAGAGCGGCGTCCCCTTCGCCTAAAGCGTCTGCCCTGGGTGAGGAAACAGGCCGTCCGGGTCAAACAGCGCTTTGATGGCGACATCAACATCCTGAGCGGCGCGGGCGACGTTAACCGCCTCGCATGGCCCTGAGCCGCCTTGCGGAAGCGCGCCGCCGGAATAGTGTGATTCCACGCCTGTGTCCGGCAACTCTAATGGCAACTGCTGGCCCGCAGCGGCGTCGGCCAGCGCCTGATCCAGCACCACCCACTCCACCCAGGCGAGATCACCGCCATGGCCCAGCAGCAGGTGCGAAAGATTGAGGGTGTTGCCGGCGGCCGGTTGCAAAGCGTCCAGCCGGTAGCGCGAGGGCCAGGCCCGCCATTGCGCGCAGGTGCGGGCGTCCTCTCCCATCGATAAGCTGAACAGTGCAGGAATAAGCCGCTGCAACCGCAGGCTGTCGAGGGCTTTGCGGTTGTCCGTGCCAAACGCCCCCAGGCTGACCGACGTACCGTCAGCCAGCAAAGCGGTTGCGTGAGCCAAACCAGAAGCCGCCGTATGACCGGTGGGCCAGTTGCACGAAGTACGGTCCGCCAGCCAGGCCGCCACCGTCATGTGGGCGGGCAGCTCAGCAAAGCAAGTAAACCCGACCGCTTCGAGTTCGCCTAACAGGCAACCTGGCTGCACAAACCAGCGGCTGCCGCCGGGCTCTAGCAACTGATGGGCGGAAACTCCTCGCCCCGGACTCAGCCAGAGTACCGGCCCATCGTGAGACATGGCGTCGGGCACGCCTTCCAAGGCCATGCATACGCCATATTCGGCACAGAGCAATCGCGCATGATGGGCGTCCGTAGGCTGCTGGACGACCAGGCGTGCGGCCTGGCTGTCAGGTTCATCATCCAACACGGTAAGCGTCCCTGCCGCCAAACGGCGCAGGCGGTTGCAGAAAGCCTCCCAAGGGGTGGTGGCCGGGCGGCGCCCCCTCAAGAATGCGCGACGGCTTTCCGATTGCATGCGTAACTCTCCTGATCAACCTCAAAAAAAACCAGGTGCGGGGCTTGACGGCCCGTACTCGCACCGCCCAGCTACAATTCCTACACTCCGATCTACCATCCGCATTACTCAAGCCATGTCATCTCTAGCAAAGCGCACCGAACAGGTCATGCCCTTCTACGCCGTTGAAATGTTCAAACAGGCGGCGGCGCTCAGCGCGCAAGGGCGCGACATCATCAGCCTGGGTATCGGCGAACCTGATTTTACGGCTCCGCCGCAGGTTGTCGAAACCCTTAACCGCGCCGCCGAAGCGGGCCTGAGCGGCTATACCTCGCCCGCTGGCCTGCCGGTTCTGCGCGAGACCATTGCCCACCATTACAGCGAATGCTATGGCGCCAGCGTTGATCCATCACGCATTATCGTCACTGCGGGCGCTTCCGGCGCCCTGCTGCTGGCCGCCATGGCACTGATCAACCCAGGCGACGAGGTCTTGCTGCCCGACCCTTCCTACCCTGCCAACCAAAATTTCATTATTTCCGCAGGCGGTGTTCCGCGGCTGATCCCCACTCACGCCGAGCAACGCTTTCACCTTTCCGCTGAAGATGTGCGCCGCCACTGGGGACCGCAAACCCGGGGCGTGCTGATTGCCTCTCCAAGCAACCCCACCGGCACCAGTATGGAACGCGAAGCCTTGCGCGAATTGGTCGCTGAAGTCCGGGCTCGCGGCGGCTTCATCATCATGGATGAGATTTATATTGGTCTCTACTATGAAGATACGCCCACTAGCGCCCTGACGCTGGATGACGACATTGTCATCATCAACAGTTTTTCCAAGTATTTTCACATGACAGGCTGGCGCCTGGGCTGGATGATTGCCCCCACTTGGATGCTGCCCGCTCTGGACAAACTGGCTTCCAATTTATGTATCTGCGCTCCCAGCCTGGCGCAGCACGCTGCCATCAGCTGTTTTGAACCGGAAGTCCTGGCCATTTTCGAGAAACGGCGGTTGTCGTTCAAGCAGCGCCGCGATTACCTGCTACCTGAATTGGAACGCTTGGGCCTGCACGTACCCGTCAAACCCGATGGCGCTTTCTACATTTACCTTGATATCAGCCGCTACAGCCAGGACAGCGACGACTTCGCCCAGCAACTGCTGCATGGCCCTGGAATCGCTACTGTTCCAGGGCGCGACTTCGGCCCGGCCCATGCAGCCACCAGCCTCAGGCTGTCGTATGCCACCCGGCTAGACCGCTTGCAAGAAGCGGTGAGCCGGCTGGAAGCCTGGTTGCCTGGCCAAGCCTGAACGGCAGCTTAGCGCCCCACCGGAATCCCCGACGCCAAGGCAATGCGGCGGCGTTCAGCCAATACCTTGGCACCATAACCGCCGTCGCTTGGGCCTGTCGCACCCACATAACAGGCCAGCCCCCGCTCAATGGAGCCGCGCCGGTCGATGCAGTCGCGCAAGATACGTGAACCCACCCGGATATTGGCAATGGGGTGCAAGGCGGCTATCGTGCCGTCGGAAAACTCGGTGAATTTTTCTTTGTGGACGCGGGTCATGACCTGCATCAACCCCTGTGCGCCAACATGGCTTTCAGCGTAAGGGTTGTAGCGCGACTCGATGGCAATCACGGCAAGAATCAGTTGTGGGTCGAGGTCCATCTCGCGGGCCACCACAAACACCGTATTGATGATGGCGCCTGCCACACTGGAAGCGATCCGGTATTTACGGGCCAAATAGCTACGCAAAGCCGTTTCTTGTGCGGCGGTAATACCTTCCACGCTGCTCTCTTCGCTTGAGGCCTTGAGCAAACCCACAAAATTGATGGACTCGGCGCTGGTGGGCGGCGGGTTGACTTCACCCTCTTGCGGCTCTGTCGACTCGGCAACAGTGCCTGCTAGGTGCTCCAGAAGTTCCCGATTATCGTCATCGATGGCCAGCATTGCATACAACACATCATCGACGCTTGCAGGGCGCAGCGCTTCTAGCAAAGCCTGGTGAACCTGGCTGACCTGGTCGCGCAATGGTGCAATGCTGAACACCATAACAAGCGTCACCAACACGGCAATTCCCAGGTAGGCCGCGCCCACATTCAGCCATTCGGCCAAGCGACTTTCCAAGGCCGACACAGCCCGCGCTAATGAGCCGCGCTGGGGCCGTGCAGGAGCCTCGCCATGCCGACTGGTGTGCGCACGCCATTTTTCCGGCACAGATACCGTGCCCGGTGGCGATTCCACTCGCCCCGGGCGCGTGGAGCGCGTTTTCCACCTAGAATTATTATCGGCAGCCATTGGGACTCCCTGAAATCAAACCCCTGGAATGTTAACCTTGCCACTCCCAGAGACTGTAACCGGAATTGCCGCTCGCCGTGAAATACCGTGACCTTAGAGACTTCATTCAGCAGCTCGAAAAAGCGGGCCAACTGAAACGCATTACTCAGCCTGTCTCGACCCGGCTTGAGATGACTGAAATCAGCGATCGGGTCTTGCGCAAGGCGGGGCCGGCCCTGCTGTTCGAGCAAGCGACACACAACGGCGCGCCCGCCACTATGCCAGTCTTGGCCAACCTATTCGGTACACCGGAACGCGTCGCCTGGGGCATGGGCGCCGCCGACGTTTCCGCCCTACGTGGCATTGGCGAACTGCTGGCCAGCCTGCGCGAACCCGAAGCGCCGCGCAATCTGCGTGAAGCCATCGGCACGGTCAACACCCTGAAATCCGCCTTATGGGACATGAGCCCGAAGCGTATTCGCAGCGCACCATGCCATGAGATCGTCTTGGAAGGCGATGACGTCGACCTTTCCAATATTCCTTTACAACACTGCTGGCCGGAAGATATCGCGCCGCTGCTGACCTGGGGTTTGGTCATCACACGTGGCCCACGAGCCAAGCGCCAGAACTTAGGCATTTACCGGCAACAGCAGGTGGGCCGCAACAAACTTATTATGCGCTGGCTGTCGCACCGCGGCGGTGCACTGGACTTTCGCGACCACTGTCTGGCCAACCCGGGCCAGCCCTTCCCCATCGCCGTTGCTCTGGGCACCGACCCGGCGACCATTCTGGCCGCTGTCACCCCGGTGCCCGACAGCCTCTCCGAATACCAGTTTGCAGGCCTGCTGCGAGGCTCGCGCACCGAAGTGGCTAACGCGCTGGGCAGCGACCTTTCCGTGCCTGCGTATGCGGAAATTGTGCTCGAAGGGCATATTCTGCCCGCCAGCGACCCGCGCGCCCTGCCGCCCAACGTGCCGGAAGGCGCCCCGCAGCCGCCCCGCAGTGATTACGAACTTGCTCTGGAAGGGCCGTACGGCGATCACACCGGTTATTACAACGAACAGGACTGGTTCCCCGTATTCACCGTCGACCGCATCACCATGCGCCGCGACGCCATCTACCACAGCACCTACACCGGCAAACCACCAGATGAACCCGCCGTGCTGGGCGTTGCGTTGAACGAAGTCTTTGTTCCCCTGCTGCAACGCCAGTTGCCAGAAATCACCGACTTTTATCTGCCGCCTGAAGGGTGTAGCTATCGCTTGGCCGTCGTGTCCATGCGCAAGCAGTATCCGGGGCATGCCAAACGCGTGCTGTTCGGTATTTGGAGCATTTTGCGCCAGTTCATGTACACCAAGTTCATCATCGTGGTGGACGACGATGTCAACATTCGCGACTGGCAAGAAGTGGTGTGGGCCATGACCACCCGCATGGACCCGGTGCGCGATACGGTTATGGTGGAAAACACCCCCATCGACTACCTGGACTTTGCTTCACCGGTATCCGGCTTGGGCGGCAAGATGGGCATGGATGCCACCAACAAATGGCCGGGTGAAACCGACCGCGAATGGGGCCGCCCCATTGTCATGGACGACGATGTACGCAGCCGGGTCGATGCCATGTGGGATTCGCTTGGCCTTTGACACGGAAAAAAAACGGCCGCCATGCATGATTGAGAGCATTGGCGGCCGAATGGGCAAAAGTCTATCCCCTATTTTTTGACTGCGCGCGACACCTGCCAGGCGACCACCGCAGCCGCCGCCAGCTTCCACCAACGGGACTTACGACGGGCCACCCCCGAAAGCAGAGACGAACCCAAAGAAAGCACCAAAGGGTAACGCCGCGTCAGACGCAAGGCCTGAAGCAGGTAGTCGGCAGGTGACTTACGACTGGTGTCGCCGGGCAAAAACGATGCGAGCAGACCGCGCGGCGTTAACGACCTGCCAAGGTGCTGAACACCAAGGGCCAGACTCTGACGTTCCAGAGCAGCCCGAGCGCGCAACAGCTCTATACGCAAGGCCCGTTCCTGGCTTGGAGAGCGGCGACTCATGAGCGATCTCCCGGCGGCGGCATCCACTCGGGCGGCACAGCGCTTGAAGAAGGTTCTTTCAAGCGATCCACAAGGTCGATATCGCGCCGCAACTCATCCAGTGTTGCCGCAAATGGCGTCGGGCTATTCACGAGTTTTGTGCGTACGGCCAGCAGCAGGCCGAGCCCAACCGCAAAATAGATGAAGGCCAGAATGGCCAACGCCAGATAACGGTCTTCCGTGGGCCAGAAATACACCGCCACTAACCCTGTAAACACCAGCAACGCCAGAGTCAGAAACAGCAAGGCCCCGAAGACCATGCCGAGCAGGGTCAGGACATTGGCTTTCTGTTCTGCAGCCTCAAGTGCGAACAGCTCAAAGCGAGTCCGCAGGATTGAAAGCAGCGTGGCGGCCAGCCCGCCGACCGTTTCGCGCAACGCCATAACAGGCCCGCGTTAGCGACGGCAGATGATGGCGCCGATCAGGACTCCCATCAGGCCCGCAACACCGATGGCACGCCAGGGGTTGTCATGCACGTAGTCGTCGGTGGCCCGTGCGGCGCGGCGCCCGCGAGCCATAAGCTCGTCTTGTGTTGAATAGAGATGTTCGCGCGTGCGACGCAGCGAGCGCATGGCGCTTTCGCGCAACTCTTCAGCCTTATCACCAGTCGCTTCCGCCGCCTGTTGCAACATGCGTTCTGCTTCATCCAGGCTTTCTTTGACACGATCGACGAACTCTTCTTCACGATCGCGGATGCTTTTCTCTTTCATGTTTCAACTCCTGTTAAACAACTGACTGCGACGGGGCTGCGATACACGGGCAAACCTTGTACCCAGCGTTCAGGCGTCCTTCTGCCGGGTTCCGAAAATGCGATCACCTGCATCGCCCAACCCAGGAATAATATAGCCGCTCTCATCGAGATGGCTATCAACGGCCGCCGTATAAATATGCACATCGGGGTGGTGCTTTTCAACTGCTGCAATGCCCTGTGGGGCAGCGACCAGCACCAAGGCGCGGATATTCCGACACCCCGCCTTCTTCAGGAGGTCTATGGTGGCCACCATAGAGCCGCCGGTAGCCAGCATAGGGTCAACAATCAGCGCCAGGCGCTCGTCTAATTGGCCCACCAGCTTTTCAAGATAGGTTTGCGCTTCGAAAGTTTCTTCGTTGCGAGCAATGCCCACCGCACTGACTTTGGCGCCTGGAATAAGCGTCAACACGCCATCCAGCATGCCGATGCCCGCCCGCAAAATAGGCACGACGGTTACTTTCTTTCCGGCGATTTTCTCAACGTCCAGCGGGCCGCACCAGCTTTCGATTCTCTGAGGTTCGAGAGGAAGATCTTTAGATGCTTCATAGGTGAGCAGCGCTGCGATTTCCTGGGACATTTCCCGGAAGTTCTTGGTGCTGAGATCGGCCTTGCGCATCAAGCCCAGCTTGTGCTGAATCAAGGGGTGGCGGATTTCATGTACTGGCATTTATGATGCGTTCCTGCAAAGTGAAGAGCCCCGGCCTGCGGGCCGGAACATCTCCGTAGCCCGTCAGGGAACCCTTCGGCTCTAAAAAATAACTGCCTTGCCTGGCACCGACCATAACGATGAGGCGTGTGCACAGGCGTGCGGCCAATTACAGCCACCCCTGCATTATGCCTTGAGTTTTGATGGTTTCGTTACGCTTTTACTGCTTTGCCAGCCATTGCACCACGCTGTCCAGGAATTTACCGGTATTGCCCGCCCGTTCGTGGTTGATGATGAGCACCAAGGCGTAACGGCGGCCGCTGGCACCCAGTACATAACCTGCCAAGGCACGGGAATCGCGCAAGGTGCCGGTTTTGAGATGCGCTAACCCGCGCGTTTCGTCGGCGCGCAACCGTCGCCGCAACGTGCCGTCCACGCCGGAAATTGCCAGCGAAGAAATAAATTCCGGCATAAGCGGCGAGCGCCACGCAACATCCAGCATGGACGCCAAACCGTCGGCGGTCAGCCGCTCCTGGCGCGACAGGCCTGAGCCATTTTCCAGCACCCAACCTTGGGTATCCACCCCTTGGCTGCGTAATACCTGAAAGGCCGCCTGAGCGCCGCTGTGCGCAGTCGCTCCGGACGCGCGCTGCTCTGCCCCCAACGCCAACAACAACATGCGAGCCATAACATTATTGCTCTGTTTGTTGATCAGGCGAATGGTGTCCGCCAAGGTTTCAGAATCGTGCCAGGCCAGCAAGCGCGCATTCGACGGCAGGGAGCCTGTGTTAAAGCCACGCCCCAGCGTGCCGCCAAGCTCCGTCCACAACATGCGGAACATGGCCTCAAAATGTTGTTGTTGCGGCAAAGCCAGCCGGTACAGAGAAAATTCGCCACAAGAGCCGGCCACCGTGCCATTCACTTGTATCAGCGTTTCAGTGCCCAAGCGCTGTACCTGGGTGCTGACTTGAGGCGAACCCGGACAACGCGCATTGCTCCACTCGACATTGCCCTGAACCCGCAAGCCGCGCACCGGCGGGTCGATCACCGGCACCCATTTATTGGCTTGGGTATCGGGTATGAAAATCAGCCTGACCGTGCCCAGCCCCACCATCATGACGTCCGGGCTGGCGTTATAGGGGCGATCCCCCGCACCGTCGAATGCTGCGGGGTCGAGCGCCACATCGCCGAAACGGCTGCGGTCCACCACCACCTCGGTAATATTCTTCACACCACGCAAGCGCAGTTCCCTGAGCAACGACCAGAGCTCCTGCATAGTCAGAAAAGGATCCCCACCCGCTTTCAGGTACAGCGGCCCGGTCAGTGTGCCTTCCGCATCAATCTGTGCATCCGCCCGGGTATAAAAAGCCGTACGCCAGCTGTATTCAGGCCCCAATTCCGAAAGCGCCGCCCACGTCGTCACCATTTTCATCACTGAGGCCGGGTTGCGCGGCACCATGGCGTTGAGAGATGCCAGACGTTGCCCTCCCAGCTCATGCACCACCAGCGACAAGGTGGAATCTGGCAGCTTGGTTGCCGCCCAAGCCTGTTGCACTTCAGTGGGAAGAGCCTGAATCGACTGAGCCACGGGCAAAGTTTGAGCTTCAGCCTGTGACACCTGCAAAACACCCGCCAGCCCGGCTGCTAACAAGGGGACTGCCGCCCACTGCCGCGCACGGCGCCAGGTTTTCACAACGGGGAATAGAAGCTTGAATGGCATGGATGCAAAGGTAGGCGATAGAAAAACGTCGACGAAAGGCCCCAGCATAAGCGATTTACCCGTGTCTCTGGAACCGGCAAAACCATGGATCATTCATCTGTGCGAGAACCCTATCCTGTCAGCGCAAGGACAAACAGCACGGCTCGAATACGGCAGCGTCGGCACCCCTCTATTGGGCCGTCAGAGGCACGAAAACCAGGGCGTAGCAGCCACCCGTATCGCTCATGCATGCGATGCCGCTGCTTGCCCAGAGGGGCCGGGAATCACACTGCCGGTAAAATAGGTGTTTTGTCATCCTCCCCACGCCCTATGGGGGCAAGCTGCCAGCACGTGAACTCTAATCTCCAGCTTTCCCAGTTCGACTACGAGCTGCCTCCCGAACTTATTGCCCAAACGCCAGCCACGCAACGCAGCGGTAGCCGCCTGCTGCATATCGACTCCGACAGCCGCCTGCACGACCGCCAGTTCACTGACCTGCCTTCGCTGCTGCGTAACGGTGACTTG
Source organism: Achromobacter sp. F4_2707 (assembly GCF_047501535.1). NCBI lineage: Bacteria > Pseudomonadati > Pseudomonadota > Betaproteobacteria > Burkholderiales > Alcaligenaceae > Achromobacter > Achromobacter sp. F4_2707. Next base: position 113,362 of record NZ_JAZDRJ010000012.1, on the reverse strand, counting down.
TTGGTCTTCAATGACACCCGCGTCATCAAAGCCCGGCTGCTCGGCAACAAGGAAAGTGGCGGTCGGGTCGAAGTACTGGTGGAACGGATTACGGCTACCCATACCGCTCTGGCCCACATCAAAGCCAGCAAGTCGCCGCGCCCCGGAACGCGCCTGTGGCTGGCCGACGCCTTTTATGTGACGGTGACCGGCCGCGAAGACGCGCTTTTTATTGTGGAGTTCCCGGATAACGTTCTCAACCTGCTGGAAGCCCACGGCAGTACACCGCTGCCGCCCTATATCACCCATGCGGCCAGTGAGGATGACGACACCCGCTATCAGACCGTGTACGCCCGCGAGCCCGGAGCCGTCGCGGCGCCCACCGCTGGCTTGCATTTCGATCAAGACATGCTTGCGCGTTTAGCCGAAATGGGCGTGGACACTGCCTTCGTAACCCTGCATGTCGGTGCCGGCACCTTCCAACCTGTGCGGGTGGAAAACCTCAGCGAGCACGTCATGCATGCGGAGCGTTTTCAAGTGAGCGCCGCTACCCTGCAGGCCCTTCGCCGGACACGCGAAAACGGCGGCAGAGTCGTCGCCGTGGGCACCACCAGCGTGCGTGCGCTGGAATCGGCGGCTGCTGAGCTCGCTCACCAACCCGGCAACTTAGCAGCCGAAGGCGACACGCGCTTATTCATCACGCCCGGCTATCAGTTTCAAATGGTTGACGCCCTGCTCACCAACTTCCACCTGCCGCAATCTACGCTGTTGATGCTGGTTTCGGCGCTGGCAGGCATGGACACCATACGGCGTGCCTATGCGCATGCCGTTCAATCCAGGTATCGCTTCTTCAGTTATGGCGATGCCATGTTTATCGAATCTCCGAATCATTCATGACCCGTCTTCAATTCAAACTGCTGGCTACCGACGGCGCCGCACGGCGCGGCGAGATCACCCTTAACCACGGCGTGGTGCAGACCCCGATCTTTATGCCGGTCGGCACGTATGGCAGCGTCAAGGCCATGCTGCCCCACGAACTGGAAGATATCGGCGCCCAAATCGTGCTGGGCAACACCTTCCACCTGTGGCTGCGGCCCGGTACCGACATCATGCGCAAGCACCAGGGGTTGCACGGTTTCATGCAGTGGCAAAAGCCCATCCTCACGGACTCCGGCGGCTTTCAAGTGTTCAGCCTGAACAATATGCGCAAGATCACCGAAGAGGGGGTGCGCTTTTCCTCGCCCATTGATGGTTCCCGCCTGTTTCTGACACCTGAAGAATCCATGCGCATCCAGCTTGCCTTGAATTCCGACATTTCCATGGTGTTTGACGAATGCACACCCTACGAAATAGAAGGCAGGCCCGCCACGGTGGAAGAAGCCGCCACCTCCATGCGCATGTCGCTGCGCTGGGCGCGGCGTTCGCGCGATGAGTTCGAACGGCTGGAAAACCCCAACGCCCTGTTCGGCATTGTGCAAGGCGGCATGTATGAGCACCTGCGCGACGAATCGCTGGCGGGCCTGCTGGATATCGGCTTTGAAGGCTATGCCATCGGCGGTCTTTCGGTCGGCGAGCCGAAAGAAGACATGATGCGTGTGCTGGCCCACACCGCCCCCCAACTGCCGGAACAAGCCCCCCGCTACCTGATGGGCGTGGGCACCCCTGAAGATCTGGTGGAAGGCGTCAGCCGAGGCGTGGACATGTTCGACTGCGTTATGCCCACCCGTAACGCCCGTAACGGCTGGCTGTTCACGCGTTATGGCGATGTCAAAATCCGGAATGCTCGCTACCGCGATGACACCCGCCCGCTCGACCCCAGTTGTAGCTGCCACACCTGCAAGAACTTTTCACGCGCCTACCTGCACCACCTGCAACGCGCCAATGAAATCACCGGCGCCCGCCTGAACACCCTGCACAATCTTCACTTCTACTTGAAGATTATGGAGGAAATGCGCGAGGCCATCGCAGAGGGCCGCTTCCAAGCCTGGCGCGACGCATTTAACCAAGATCGCGCTCGCGGCGTGGAATAAACAAATTGGGGTCTGTCCCCAATTAAACAAAAAAATGGGGTCAGACCCCAATTTCGCTACAATTAAGAGTTACGTTCAAAAAAACCACAGGAGCACCTGATGTTCACCGATACCCTGCCACTTGTCATCGCCCAGGCCGCGCCCGGCGAAGGGAATGCACTGATGGGCATGCTGCCCATCATCTTGATGTTCGTCATTCTCTACTTCCTGATGATCAGGCCGCAGATGAAGCGCCAGAAGGAACACCGCAAATTGGTGGAAGGCCTGGCCAAAGGTGATGAAGTTATCACTCAGGGTGGGCTGCTTGGCCGTATCACCAAGGTGAGCGACAACTACGTCACGGTTGATATTTCCGCCGTGGCCGACAAGCAGGTAGAAACCATCGTCCAGCGCAACGCCGTCACAACCGTGCTGCCCAAGGGCACGATGAAAACGCTCTAATTTCATCGCCCTCCGGCCCCGGGGCGCCCGCTCCGGGGTACTTAAGTCTTTCCGCCTGCTGACCGAGAATGAACCGTTATCCCCTCTGGAAGTACCTCACCGTAGTGGTGGCGCTGATTATCGGGCTGCTCTACACCCTTCCCAACTTTTTCGGCGAAGCCCCCGCTGTCCAGATCGCGCCGGCGAAATCCACAGTCAAGGTGGATATTTCCATGCTGAGCCAGGTGGAAGGGCTGTTGCGTGACAATGGCATAGAAACCACCGGCACATTTTTCGAACAGAATGGCCCCACCGGCACGGTGCGCGCCCGCTTTGAAACCACCGACGTCCAGCTGCGCGCGAAAGATCTCATTGAGCGCTCGCTGAACCCGAACCCCAACGACCCTTCATACACGGTTGCGCTTAACTTGCTATCGGCGTCGCCCTCCTGGCTGACTGCCATTGGCGCCAACCCCATGTATCTAGGTCTCGATCTGCGTGGCGGTGTGCACTTCCTGCTGCAAGTCGATATGCGTGGCGCGCTGACCGGCCGTTACGACACGATCTCCAACGAAATCCGCTCAGTATTACGTGAAGCCCGCATTCCCGTGGCCGGCGCTGAACGCAGCGACCTCTCCGTGGTGGCATCCTTCAACACCGAAGCCGACCGCGACGCCGCCATTTCCGAACTGCGCCGCTCCTTGCCCGACCTGAGCTTCTCCGCCACGGGTCAATCGGCCAACCTGTACACCATCCGCGGCGAACTGAGCGAACAAGCCATCACCGCTGTTCAAACCAACGCCCTACGTCAGAACATCACCACGCTGCACAATCGAATTAACGAGCTTGGCGTGGCCGAACCCATCATCCAGCAGCAAGGCACCGATCGCATCATTGTGCAGTTGCCCGGCGTGCAGGATGTCGCCAAGGCTAAGGAAATCCTGGGCCGCACGGCCACGCTGGAAATCCGCATGGTCGAAGATTCGCCTTCGGCTACCGCAGCGCTAAATGCAGGTACCGTGCCTTTCGGCCTGGAACGCTTTGAAGATACCGACGGGCGGCCCCTGCTGCTGCGTCGCCAGGTCATCCTCACTGGGGAAAACCTGCAAGACGCCCAACCGGGCCGCGATCAGCAAACCCAGCAGGCCACCGTCAACCTCAGCCTTGACGCAAAAGGCGCACGCATTTTCCGTGACATCACTCGCGACAATATCGGGCGTCGCATGGCCATTGTTCTGTTTGAGCAGGGTAAAGGCCAGGTGGTCACCGCTCCGGTGATCCGCAGTGAGATCCCCGGGGGACAGGTGCAGATTTCCGGCAGTATGAATGCCCAGGAAGCGGCCGACATCGCTCTGCTGCTGCGCGCCGGTTCGCTGGCCGCCCCTATGGAAATCATCGAAGAGCGCACCATCGGCCCCAGCCTGGGTGCCGACAACATCAAGAAGGGCTTTGACTCCACCCTATATGGTTTCATCGCCATTGCTGTCTTCATGGTGCTTTACTACCGGCTGTTCGGCGTGTTTTCCACACTGGGCCTGACATTCAACGTGCTCTTACTGCTGGCCGCGCTTTCCATGCTGCAGGCCACGCTTACGCTGCCGGGTATCGCCGCGATTGCGCTCACCCTTGGCATGGCCATTGACGCCAACGTGCTCATTAACGAGCGCATCCGCGAAGAGCTGCGAACGGGTCACTCGCCTCAGCAGGCCATTAACCTGGGTTTTGAGCGGGCATGGGGCACCATTCTCGACTCCAACCTCACCACCCTTATCGTGGGTATTGCGTTGCTGGCCTTCGGTACCGGGCCCATCCGCGGCTTTGCCGTAGTTCATGTCATCGGCATCCTGACATCCATGTTCTCCTCCATTGTCGGCGTCAGGGCCATGGTCAACCTTTGGTATGGCTCGCGGCGCAAGCTGCAGAGCATCTCCATCGGCCAAGTCTGGAAACCCAAGGATTGAACCGGGGCTGCGCCAGTTGGCGCGGCCCTATCTCAAGGTAAGAACGAAACATGGAATTTTTCCGTATCCGCCGCACTATCCCGTTCATGCGCCACGCTTTGGTGCTGAACCTGATCAGCCTGACTATTTTTGTCTTAGCTGTCTTCTTCATTGCCACCCGCGGCTTCCATCTGTCAATCGAGTTCACCGGTGGCACGGTGGTGGAGGTCAACTACCCTGAAGCCGCTCAGTTAGATGAAGTCCGCGCTGCCGTGGCCGACCTGGGTTATACCGACTTCCAGGTGCAGAACTTCGGCACGTCGCGTGACGTCATGATTCGTCTGCCAGTGCGTGAAGGCGAAACGTCCGCCATGCAGAGTGAGGCCGTCTTGGGCGCTCTGCAAGCTGCCACCGCCGACGTCGAACTGCGCCGTGTGGAGTTCGTCGGCCCTCAAGTGGGCCGCGAGCTGGTGGAAAACGGCCTGATGGCGCTGCTGTTCGTAGTCATCGGCATCATGGTCTACCTGGGCTTTCGGTTTGAATGGAAGTTTGCCGTCGCCGGGGTGATCGCCAACCTGCACGACGTCATCATCATTCTGGGCTTCTTCGCCTTTTTCCAATGGGAATTCTCGCTATCTGTACTGGCGGGGGTCTTAGCGGTGCTCGGGTATTCCGTGAACGAATCCGTGGTCATCATGGACCGCATTCGCGAGAACTTCCGCAAGCAACGCAAGGCCAGTGTGAAGGAAGTCATCAACAGCGCGATTACCCAAACCATGTCGCGTACGGTGATTACCCACGGCTCTACGCAGATGATGGTGCTGTCCATGTTCTTCTTTGGCGGCCCCACTTTGCACAACTTCTCTCTGGCGCTCACCATCGGCATCTGGTTCGGTATTTATTCCTCCATCTTTGTGGCGGCTTCCATTGCTATGTGGCTGGGTGTCAAACGTGAAGACCTCGTAAAAGCCCCAAAAAAGGAAGACCCCAGCGCCGAGATCGCCTGATACCTTCCAGACACGTTCAGGGCCGCTGCTACCACAACAGCCCTAGCCTCGCAAAACGCCGACCCTGTTTTCAAGGTCGGCGTTCTGCCATCTGCAGGTCGCCAAAGGTACAATAAGGTTTTTCAATTTCCGCCCCCGGGATAAACACCCGTTACGGCTATCGACATGCAAGAAATCTCCATTAAGCGCCCCACGCGTGGCACCCCTACGCCCTCTCCTGCCAAGCCCGTCCAGCCTTCCGGGCTAATTCTGCCGGAAGAGCCCGAGGAGACTTCCACGCCTTCCTCCGAGTCCACAGAAGACGAGAACTCAGAGCCCTCGGACAGCTCACGTTCAGCCGCAGGCCAAGGCCCTGCCGCACAACCCGGCCATGCAGGCAAGAAAATCTTCATTCGCACCTTTGGCTGCCAGATGAATGAGTACGATTCCGACAAAATGGTCGACGTGCTGCGCCAGGCCGAAGGCGCTGAACTTGTCAGCACCCCCGAAGAAGCCGACATCATCCTCTTCAACACCTGTTCCGTGCGCGAGAAAGCGCAGGAAAAAGTATTTTCCGACCTAGGGCGTGTGCGCCACCTCAAGCAGTCCAAGCCCGGCCTGGTCATAGGGGTGGGCGGCTGCGTGGCCAGCCAGGAAGGCGAAGCCATTGTGGCGCGCGCCCCCTATGTCGATGTCGTTTTCGGCCCGCAAACCCTGCACCGCTTACCGGAACTCATCGCCAAGCGCAAGCAGTCGGGCCATTCGCAGGTCGATATCAGCTTTCCTGAAATCGAGAAATTTGACGCACTGCCGCCTGCCCGCAAGGACGGCCCGACCGCTTTTGTTTCCATCATGGAAGGCTGCAGTAAATATTGCAGTTTCTGTGTCGTGCCCTACACCCGTGGCCCGGAAGTTTCCCGCCCCTTTGAGGATGTGCTGATCGAAGTGGCTGACCTCGCCGATCAAGGCGTGAAAGAAGTCACCCTGTTGGGCCAGAACGTCAACGCGTACCGTGGCCCGGTCGGTGACGCAGGTGAGATTGCCGACTTCGCCATGCTATTGGAATACGTTCATGAAATTCCAGGCATCGAGCGCATCCGTTACACCACGTCTCACCCCAAGGAAATGACAACCCGGCTGATCGAAGCGCACGGCAAGCTGCCCAAACTGGTACCCTTCCTGCACCTGCCAGTACAAGCCGGCAGCGACCGGGTACTAGCCGCCATGAAACGCGGCTATACCTCGCTGGAATTCAAGTCCATTGCCCGTCGCCTCAAGCAGGCCCGCCCTGACATCACCCTGTCTTCCGACTTCATTGTGGGCTTTCCCGGCGAAACCGAAGAGGACTTCCAGAAAACACTGGATCTCATTCGCACTGTCGGCTTCGACCAGTCGTTCTCGTTCGTCTATTCACGCAGGCCGGGCACGCCGGCTGCCGATCTGCACGACGACACACCCCAGGAACAAAAATTGGATCGCCTGTACCGCCTGCAAGCTTTGGTCAACGAGCAGGCCGCAGCCATCAGCCAGGCCATGGTGGGCACGGTGCAACGCGTTCTTGTGGAGCGGCCTTCCCGTAAAGACCCCAATGAATTCGCGGGCCGCACCGAAAACAACCGCATGGTGAACTTCGTAGGTCACCCGCGTCTGGTCGGCCAGATGGTTGATGTCATGATCACGCACACCATGACAAATTCCCTGCGAGGCCGCTTGGTTATGACGGGCGAATCAGCCACTGGCTCCAACCCAAAGGACACTGAATGAGCGCAGCAGCACGCAACGCCAAACCCATCGTTGTACGACTAGAAGGCGGCAATACACAACTGGCCAACCTGTGTGGCCCGCTTGATGAAAACTTGCGTCAGATTGCCGATGGCTGGAATGTGGCGCTCAACCGCCGAGGCAGCCACGTGACCCTTACCGGGGAAAATGCCCCGGCAGCGGGCAAGGCGCTGGAATGGTTTCATGAGCGTGCCCTGAAAAGCCCGTTGTCTATCGACGATATTCAGTTGGGTTTGGTAGAACTCGGCGCCGGGCGCCTGCCCGAAGAACGCAATGCCGAACCCGGCGAGGCAGCGCAACCCCTGCCAGACCTGCCCCCCGTTGATGACCGCAGCCTCAGCCTGCGCACCCGTCGCAGCGACCTGCGCCCGCGCACACCCCGGCAGCGCGACTACCTCAACAACATTCTCAAGCACGACATCACCTTTGGCGTCGGGCCTGCTGGCACCGGCAAAACTTGGCTGGCCGTGGCATGCGCCATCGACGCCTTGGAGCGCGAAAGCGTTCAGCGCTTAATCCTTACCCGCCCCGCCGTCGAAGCCGGCGAACGTCTGGGCTTTCTGCCGGGCGATCTGGTTCAAAAGGTTGACCCATATCTGCGGCCGCTCTACGACGCCTTGTACGACCTCATGGGCTTCGACAAGGTACAACGGTTGTTTGAGAAGCAAACGATTGAAATTGCACCCCTGGCTTATATGCGGGGGCGCACATTGAATCATTCCTTCGTCATCCTCGATGAGGCGCAGAACACGACGCCGGAACAGATGAAGATGTTCCTCACTCGTATCGGCTTTGGCAGTAAGGCCGTCATCAACGGCGACCCTTCTCAGATCGACTTGCCCAAAGGGCAGCGCAGCGGTTTGTCGCATGCCGTAGAAGTGCTCTCCCAAGTGCAAGGCATTGCCACCACCCGCTTCACCAGCCGCGACGTGGTGCGCCACCCCTTGGTGGCCCGCATTGTCGAGGCTTACGAGGAAGCCGGCGACCATGTCTCATGACGCCGCCGCGCCTACGGTGCCCGCCTCTGGCGCAGGGGCGGGGTTTGCATTCTCGGTGCAATATGCCACCGATGCCCCTGAACTGCCGCGCTGGCGCCTGCGTCGCTGGGCGCAACGGGCCGTGGCGTTCACTCTGGCCGAAGAGGCCCAGTGGCTGGACACCCCACGCTTTCAACGCGCAGAACTTACACTGCGTTTGGTAGATGCCGCTGAGGGCCGCCAACTCAACCATAGTTATCGTGAACGCGACTACGCCACCAACGTACTCACGTTTGAGTATGGGGTAGACGACGCAGGCCTGATTAGCGGAGACATAGTGCTCTGCGTGCCGGTTCTACATCGCGAAGCCGCAGAACAAGGCAAGCCGCTACTCAACCACGCTGCACACCTCACCATCCATGGCGTGCTCCATGCCCTGGGCTACGACCACCAGAACGACGAAGAAGCCCAAGATATGGAAGCGTTGGAAACCCGAATTCTTGCCAGTTTTGGGATTCCCGACCCGTATGAAAGCCCGAGGCTGACCACAGCGGCGCAAGCGGGTAAGATTTGAGTTATTCTAAAACCCCTTCAACACGTCCCCTGGACAATGTCAGACCCTAACCCTTCCGACTCAGAACCCCGACAACCCAAACCGGGCCACAAATCCCTGTTCGCGCGCCTGACCACCTTCATGCGGCCTGTCGAGCCCGAAGACCGCGACGACGTCAAAGACTTCCTGGAAGCCGCGCACGACAACAAAGTGCTCGACAGCGAAGCCTATACCATGCTCTCGGGCGCGCTGGATGTCGCCAACCAAACCGTTGCCGACATCATGGTGCCGCGCTCTAAGATGGACATGCTGGATATCAGTCGTCCGCTGTCTGAAGTGCTGCCCACGATCATCGAAACCGGCCATTCGCGCTTCCCTGTCTACGAAGGCGACCGCGACAACATCATGGGCATCCTGCTGGCTAAAGACCTGCTGCTTTCCATCAGCAACCCGCAGCTGGATTTGCGCCCCCTGGTTCGGCCCGCTGTATTCATCCCCGAAACCAAACGCCTCAACGTCTTGTTGCGCGAATTCCGCAGCAGCCGCAACCACCTGGCGATCGTCATCGACGAACACGGCGGTACGGCGGGCCTGGTTACGATGGAAGACGTGCTGGAACAAATCGTCGGCGAAATCGAAGATGAATACGACGAGGAAGCAGAAAAAACGATTTTCCAGACCGGCACAAACAGCTGGCGTGCCATGGGTATTACGGAAATCGAAGTGTTTAACAAAACGTTTGGCACCGAACTTCCAGACGACGACTACGACACTGTGGGCGGGTGGCTGGCAGCAGAGCTCGGCCGCATTCCCCGCCGTGGCGACAGCCTGAGCCATGCCGGCCTGAATATCACCGTCGTTGGCGCCGATGCGCGTCGCGCCTTGTGGCTGCATATCCAGCTGGAAGAAACGCCACCCGTCGCACCGGAACCCACTGGGCCGTAACGATGTCCGTATAAGGCTTGGGCGCGGCTTTGTCGCCGGTCGGCCCAGCCCCCTACCCAGTTCGGCGCCCGCTCGTACGCCACCTCAGCCCCTTTCCCGCATCGAGAGGCCATCGTGATTTCGCGTTCTTACTTCCACAGCCCGATTGCGTTGCGCCATGCACTGCTGCTGATTGTCGGCGCCCTGCATTCTCAAGCGTTCGCGCCCTATCCACTGCCGGCCTGGGCCCTGCCCTATGTGCAAATCGCTTGCCTCGCTTTTTTGGCCCGACACACGTTGCAGGCCGAAAACGCGCGTAGTGCCGCCCTACATGCCGTGCTGTTCGGCTTTGGCCAGTTTTCCGTAGGACTCTACTGGCTCACCATCAGCATGCACCAATACGGCGGCATGCCTTTGGCCATCGCCATTGCCGCCTTACTGCTGTTTTCCGCCGCCTTGTCCCTCTTTGGCGCCTTGGCGTGCTTGCTCTCTTGGAGGCTGCTGCGCGACCGCATCCGCCCCGAACCGCTCGCCGTCATACTGGCAGCTCTGGTGTGGGCGTCGTGCTGGACACTTGGCGAATGGCTGCGCGGTACGCTTTTCACCGGCTTCCCCTGGCTGAACATTGGCTATGCACATGTAGAAGGCGTGCTGGCGCCCTGGGCCGCCTTGTTTGGTGTGTATGGGGTGGCATGGCTGGCCGCGTTCGCCGCCGCTGCCATCGCTCTGTTCATGCTGGGTCGCCAAACCGGCCACGACGTGCAATCTGCCGCTGCCCTGGCGCTGAGCTTGGCGACCGGCCTAGCCGGCATGGGTCTTTCGTATATTTCCTGGTCCAGCCCTTATGGCGAACCCGTGCTGATACGCCTTGTGCAAGGCAATGTCCCGCAGTCAGAGAAATTCGACCCTGCCCATATCGAACAGGGCATAAACGACTACATGATGCTGGCGCGGCTGGAACCTAAGGAAGCGGGGCAAGAACCCGCGATTACCGTACTGCCTGAGACCGTAGTGCCGCTGCTGCAGGACCGTGTACCGCCCCAGACCTGGTCAAAGTGGATCGACATTGCCCGGGAACGCAACACCACCTTGCTGATGGGCTTGCCACTGCACGACCGGGAACAGGGTGGCAGCCGTTATACCAACAGCACTGTAGCGTTTGATGGTAGCACTCGGGCTGAGGACATCGTCAGTGCCCAACTGCCCTTACGCTATGACAAGGTCCACCTCGTGCCGTTTGGCGAATTCGTTCCCACGGGCTTTCGCTGGTTTGTGGATATGATGAGCATTCCTCTGGGGGATTTCCACCGGGGCTCATCTGAGCAGCCCCCCATGCCTATCGCGGGCCAGATGGTGGCTTCGAACATCTGTTACGAAGACGTTTTCGGTGAAGAGATCGCCCAAAGCGTTAGAGGCGATGTCGGCCAGGGGGGCGCCAGCGTTTTGGTGAATGTCAGCAATCTGGCATGGTTTGGAGAATCGTCGGCCTTGCGCCAACACCTGCAGATTTCGCGCATGCGCGCCCTGGAAACCGCCCGCCCCATGCTTCGGGCCACGAATACCGGCATGACAGCGGCCATCGCCCCTGACGGCACCGTAAGAGCCGTATTGCAGCCGCATGTGAAGGGGGTGCTGGATGTCGAAGTGCAGGGCACTTCCGGTATCACCCCTTACGTGGCATGGACAAACGCACCCATCTTGATTTGGTGCTTGCTGCTGGTAGCAGGGGCGATGTGGCCATTCCGCAGTAACTCTTCGAAGCGCTCTGCCTGAACGGGCGGCGAGAACAGATACCCCTGAGCGAAGTCGCAGCCCGCCTCAAGCAGAAGGTCGCGCTGCAAGGGGGTTTCCACCCCTTCGGCCACCACCTGCAACCCTAGCCGGTGCGCCATCCCAATCATGGCTTCGCACAGCACAAGGTCTTCGGAGTCACGCCCCAGGTTACGGATGAAGCTTTGGTCGATCTTGATGTAGTCAATATCGAAACGCTTCAGGTAGGACATGGAAGAATAGCCGGTGCCGAAATCGTCCAGGGCAATCTGCACCCCTGCGTCCCGGAAGGCGATGAGCTTCTTGGACACATCGCCATCCACGCCCATCAGCAAGCGCTCAGTGATCTCCACCACCAGATTCTCACCCTTCAACCCTAAGCCGGCCAAGTGTTCAAGCCAAGCTTCAGAGGATAGTTCGTGGTCCATGAACTGAACCGGCGACACATTGATACTAGCCTGCAAACCAGGGCGCAACCAGCACCATTCGGCCATCTGCTTGGCTGCTTTCTTGAAAACCCACTTCCCTATAGTATTGATGAGCCTGGTGTCCTCGGCAAAAGGTACGAAAACATTGGGGCTGATCAGGCCTTTTTCAGGATGTTGCCAACGCAATAGACATTCGACCTTGTCGATACGACCCGACTTCAGTTCGACAATAGGCTGATAAGCCAGATGGAACTGGCCCTCATGCACCGCCACAGAAAGATCTTTAGCCATTTCCCGACGCAGATTCATATGCGCCTGCATGGAGGGCAAGAAGCGCGCGACTTGCTGTTTGCCGCGCGCCTTGGCTGCGAACATCGCCAGATCGGCATTCTGCATGAGATCTTTACTGGAACGACCGTCCATGGGGTAGAAAGTAATACCCATGCTTATAGAAATTGCGGCTTGCTCGCCCTCTAGTTTGAAAGGCTCGGCAAGCCGCTGCATGACCTTATCGCAGATGCTATCCACGCTGGCAAGATCGGATAAGTTGCCCAATATCAGCATGAATTCATCGCCCCCCAGGCGCGCCACGGTATCAGATGACCGCAGGCACGACTGCAACCGCTTGGCTGCGGCAACCAGCAGCTTGTCGCCGAAATCGTGGCCTACCGTGTCGTTGAGTTCCTTGAAGTCGTCAATATCAAGGTAGACCAGCGCCATCGGCATGTCGGTCGCATCGGAGCGCTCTATTTCCTTTTCCAGCCGCTCTTGAAAAAGCTGGCGATTCGGCAAACCGGTGAGCTGATCGTAGTTCGCCTGTTTCCAGATAAAGGCATTTGCCTCTTTCTGTTTGGTAATGTCGGAAAATAGCCCTATACGATACAAAGGCACGCCATCATCGTCGTAGCAGGTGTCGACGGATAGCCGCTCGGCATAAATTTCGCCATTCTTGCGACGGTTCCAGATATCACCTTCCCAGCAGCCCGTCGTGTTGATCGCCGCCCACATATTCTGATAGAAGGCGGCATCGTGGCGGCCCGAACTCAGGATATTGAGCTTTTTACCAACGACTTCCTCCGGCTCATAACCTGTGATCTTCGTAAAAGCAGGGTTTACGCTAATGAGTTGGCCTGTGGGTTCGGTCACCACCATGGCTTCGCTACTATGGCGATACACCAACATGGCCAATCTGGCCTGTGCTTCCACCCCTTTGCGCCGTGTGACATCCAAAGCGATGCCTATGGTCACGGGCTCGTCGTCAAGAGCCATCATCGAACCAAAGATTTCCAGATCTATGACCGTGCCGTCTTTTCGCCTGCCTTTTTTCTCCATCCACAAGCCAGGGACCTCACCTCCAAGACGCCTGCGGACCGCCGGCTCGTCGGCGACAGGCTCGCACTGGTGAAACACATGATTGGATGAGACGTTCTCCACCATTTCGTCTGCTTCATAGCCGAACATTTCGGCCATTTTTGCGTTGACATAAAGAAAACGCCCTTTCTGAGTGATGTAAACGCCCACCATGGAGTTTTCAGCGATGCCACGAAACATGCCCTCCGCGCGCACCAGGTTATGGCGTTCCTGCTCGATTCGCTCGACCAAGGAACCAATACGCCCTGCAGACTCATTGAATACCTTGGCCAAATGGCCAATTTCATCCTGAGTGGATACTTCAAAACGCGTGTTGTAATTGCCGGCAGCCAACTCTACGCAGTGCGTTGAAAGGTCGCGCAAGGGTACGACAATCTGCCGCCGCACAACCCAAAACGCCAGCAGGATGAGCAGCACATCGACAAACACCAAGGCATACATTCGGCTCATGGTGGCGGCCTGAGCCGCCTCCACATCGGTCAATATGCCGTTCATCAGGGTTTCGGTGCGTTCCAACAAGCCCGCCGAACGACCGACTACACTTTCCAGCAAGGGTTCCAAGCTGCCACTCACCTCAGAAAAAGGCGAAACCGCGCCGTCCGTTTGATCACGATTTCTCTGGATTTCGCTAAGCAACTCATGCACCGACCGCTGGTACAGTTCCCATTGCTCACGCACAGCGCCTAACCTGGCGTTATGGTCATCGGACAGGCCTTCAATCTTTAAGCCAAATGCATGGCCTCCATCAGTTAGCACCCGGAGCGCAGTGTCAAAATCGCCCATAAGCTGACGGACTTCTGTTTCACCCGTTCCCACCCCATGGCCATAATTGACTGTCTGCAAGGCAATACGCTGCCCCAGCATACGCAACTTGCCGGCTACGTTAACGGTGTCCGCGACGTTGTCTGATTTGGTCATCATGCGCTCCACCAGCATGATGTTCACCAAGGCAATCAGCAGCAACGCCATAAAGACCACGCCGATCTTCTGCGCAATGCCAAAGCGTGGCCTCCGGCTGAACACAGCCGGAAGACGCGGAGAGTTAATGTGCTTTCTTTTCATGACCCCATGATAATGAGCCAGTTCTCACCTCTTCAAATTTGATTTTTATCAAACATGGCATATAAACCACAGACGGGACATACCCTGGACTTGCACAAACAAAATAAACAGTGCATAATTCTGTTTCTTCGCTAGTCACACAAACAAACAGCGAACAACACGCAGGAAGAAAGTGGCAACACAAAACCCTTGCGAAAGTTGGAAACTGCTTGAAAGTGTGTACGGTACGGGGGTATAGCTCAGCTGGGAGAGCGCTTGCATGGCATGCAAGAGGTCAGCGGTTCGATCCCGCTTACCTCCACCACCACTAACGAAGGCTGCACTGAAAAGTGCAGTTGCAAGTTAAAAATTAGATGCTATAATTATTTTCTTGCTGTACTTAGTCCCCTTCGTCTAGAGGCCTAGGACACCACCCTTTCACGGTGGGTACAGGGGTTCGAATCCCCTAGGGGACGCCATTAATTTGGCAACCGCTGCGGAGCGGTAGTTCAGTTGGTTAGAATACCGGCCTGTCACGCCGGGGGTCGCGGGTTCGAGCCCCGTCCGCTCCGCCAAAAAATTCAAAAGCCTGATAGCTCACAAAGTTATCAGGCTTTTTCCGTTTTGGTCGTTGTCTAACGGCGTCATGCTGCACGCGAGTTTACCGCCTTGCCAAAGGCGGTTGGTTTCAAGCACTACGATATAATCAAGGGTCGTGGCTCACACCTCAGGTTTGGCTGCAATCAAGAACCCAAAAACGCTTACGCTGGTAGGCGCTTTTTTCGTCTGTTAAAAACCGCTGAGTTGCCGGTTTAAAGGTGTAGTGATGTCAAGCTGGCTTGCTCAGTATCTCAGCATCCTAGCGCTGTTGTTGCCGGTCTTCGTCTGCGTGGGAATTGGCGCTGTCTGGGGTTTCAGGAAACTTGCCTACCCGGGCGAATTCATCTCTCTACTGGTCACCTCGATCACCACGCCGGCACTCGTCTTTAATACGCTTCTCACCACTGAACTTAACAACGCCTTGTTGCTGCAAATTCTAAACGCAGCCTTGCTAGGCCTGCTGGTTGCCTGCCTATGCGGTGCAGCTCTGCTCTATGTATTGCGACTGCCGGTCTTGGCCTTGTTACCTTCCACTCTCTTTCCCAACGCAGGTAACTTGGGGCTGCCGGTTGCATTGTTCGCGTTCGGCGAAACCGGCCTGGCTGTTGCCGTGACGATTTTCGCGATTTTTTCATTGGGGCAGCACACCATTGGCGTGTGGTTGCTCGGCCTGGCGAATCGCTCCTCGCCTCGGCAGGGAAAGTGGCCCTATGGCGTGGCGCTGGCCAGCCTGTTAGCCGTGGCCTTGCGGCTATTGGATGTTTCGGTTCCCTCCCCCGTTTTATCGAGTGCGCAACTGGTCGGCTCGTTAACCGTGCCACTGATGCTGCTCAGCCTGGGTTACGCACTGGCAACGGTGTCGCGCTCGGGCATGCGAACTGGCGGCATAGTTGGAGTAATCCGCCTGAGTGTTGGCGCCATCGCAGGCTTGGCAATCGTCTACAGCATCGACCTGCCGCCTGAAGTTGCCAGTGTCGTCGTACTACAGATGCTGATGCCGGTGGCCGTGGTCACCTACCTCTATACGGATCGGTATACGAATTACGGCCAGGTCTCTGCTGGCGCTATTCTGGTATCCACCCTGCTTTTTCTGTTTTTGTCGCCTGTGCTGATCAGCTGGAGCCACTTGCTGCCGTCCTAACTGACCGGGGCTAGATTCACTACAAATTCAGTGCAGAGGTACGTTAGAGGTTGGCGTCGGGTTGCAATATGACGCGGCCCGTAACCTGCCCCGCCTCGAGTTCAGCGGCATTGGATTCAGTAGGGTCGATCACTGCCTCGGCCCCCATATCGACAGCGGCCTGCCTTCTTCCAGCGTCAATTTCCACTACCACAACACCGGGACAGCCCACTGCCTGAAGTAAAGATACGCACATCAGGCCCAGGCCTCCTGCACCGACCACCACGACACGCTCTTCGGAAAGTGTATAAGGGTCAAGCTTACGTATAGCGCTGTAGGTTGTCAGGCCCGAACACGCATAGGGCGCTGCGTGCGCCGGCGACATATCGCCGATATCAATCAGATAACGTGCATCCGGATATCCTGTAAGTCGTCTCAGGAAATCGTGCCCGGGCGCTTCGGCTCATTCTCAGCGCTGCTTTCGGCTACCTCGCCTCCGGCGACTCCGCTGATTTCCTGGGCGTAATCACACAAATACTGAATAAATGCCTTGGTGTAGTCGGGTAATTCAGACATGGAGCGGGCCACAATCATCTGGCGACGCTGCGTCCACGGTTCATCCAGCCTTACCATAGCCGCCTGCTTCTCCTTTACGGCTGCTTCGGCCACACTACGCGGCACCAGAGTGATACCCACACCTTGCTGCACACAGCGTAAAGCGGCCGCGAAGTTGGGCACATGCACGCGCACATTCATGTGACAGCCCAGACTACTGGCAATCTGCTGCAAATAGAGAAAATTGCTGCTATTTCGCCCCACCGATACGACATCATATTGCAGCGCAACATCGACAGTTACCCGTTCAAGTTGAGTGAGCGGATGGTCAGGAATCGTCATCAGCACCAGTTCTTCATGCCCATAGACGATGGACTCCAGCCCCCGTAAATGCACCACGCTGGCCACCAGGCCGATATCCGCCCGGTTTTCCTGTACCGCGCGCACGGTTTCATCGCTGAGATGCTCCTCAAGATCAATGTTGACGTTGGGGTATGCGGCCAAATAGCGACTAAGGGGAATCGGCAGCTGATTCAACGTACTGCTGTTGGCAAAAACACGTATTTGGCCGATCACCCCTGCCGTATAGCGCTCCATCTCACCGTGGAGCTGATCAATATTGGACAGCACAACCTGGCAGTAGCGGTACACCGTTTCGCCCGCAGCGGTCAAAGACATGCCCTTAGGCGTGCGATTGAACAAAGCCGCCCCCAATGCTGCTTCCAGATTTTTCAACCGGTAGCTGGCCGTGGGGGCTGTCAGATGCATCTCAGCCGCACCATTCGTTAGGCTTTTTGCATTAGCAATCGCCATAAAAATGCGTAAATCCGTCAATTCGTATCGCATGGGTATACGGGTCTCCGTTATCTGCAAATAAAACCCTCGGGCTCGTGGGAACCAGTTATCTGGTGTGTTTACTCACCGTCGCTCGAAGCCAGGCATCTGCAATACCAAAAAATTCTATTCGAAAAATTCTAATTAATACTAGGAAATTTTCAATTGGACGCGCCATAAGTTGCAAATTTATAGTATTAACACCGCATTTATATTCCAATTTTTAAAAGGACTACAGAATGACCACCCGCAGATGGCTTGCCCTGGCTTCATGCAGCATTGCATTACTGGCTTCTTCCCCCGCACTCGCTGCCTACCCGCAAAAGCCCGTAACCCTCGTTGTGCCTTATGCGGCTGGGGGACCGACTGACACCTTTGCCCGCGCATTGGTTGATGTCTGGGGTAAGCAACTCGGCACCACCATGATTGTTGAGAACCGAGCAGGCGCCGGCACCATGATTGGGACTGAAGCCGTTGCCAAGGCACCGGCCGATGGATACACCGTTCTGCTTTCCACCGTCGCCCATTCGGTCAACCCAAGCTTGCATGAACAACTGAGCTACGACCCGATCAATGATTTCGCTTCTGTTGGCCTGGCAGCTCGCGCACCTTTAGTCGTAGTAGTGAATAACGATGTACCTGTCACCACCCTGCCGGAATTCCTCGAGTACCTAAAGAAGAACTCAGGTAAGGTTAACTACGCCTCCGCAGGCCTCGGAAGCGCTCCTCACCTGGGTGGCGCTTTACTGAACCACATAGGCGGCTTTGAAGCCACTCACATCCCTTACCGCGGCAGCGCACCCGCTATGGCAGATGTCATCGGCGGCCATGCGGAGTTTATGGTTGACAGCGCACCAACAGGTTTGGCTCAAGTGCAAGCGGGTACTGTGCGCCTGATCGCCACCACGATGAAAGAGCGCTTACCCCAAACTCCCGATACCCCGGCAGTTGCTGAAGCATTGCCAGGGTACGAGTCCTACACTTGGAACGCAGCCTTGGTGCCTGCCGGAACGTCACCGGACATCATCGAAAAACTACGCAGCTCGCTCGAGGCCGCCTTACACGACAAACAACTGCAAGAGCGAGCCAACACCATGGGACTGCTTCTTGAAGTCAAGCCCGACCCGGCCGCTCTAGACGCTTTCATCGCGCGTGAAATTGATAAGTGGCGCGACGTGGTCAAGCAGTCAGACATGCAGCGCAACTGACCTTCCATCGAAAGGCTTACAAGGCGCGACATAGCGCGTGGTCACATGCGCTATTCTCATTCCACCCCATATCCATAGGACATACGCAATGATTCAGCACCAGTTATGTGAACAACGATATTTTGAAGATTTTGAAGTTGGTGAACGCTTCAATATCCCGTCGCGCACCATGACAGACGCCCTGTTCGCAGCCTTTCAAATGGCCAGCGGCGACAACCACCCTGTTCATTACGATGTAGAGTATTGCCGCGCCCATGGCATGCCCCACATGCTCGCCCATGGCTTCCAAGTGCTGATTCAAAGCGCCGCCGGCGCAGGCCTGTTTCCACACATGGTCGAGCTTTCTCTGAAAGCCTTCATCGAACAAAGCAGCCGTTTCCTGAAACCGGTTTTTGTGGGGGATACCCTTTACCCAAGCCTGGAAGTCGTGGACTTGAAGCCTGGCAATACCACCGGCGTAATCACTTTGCGCTCTGAAATCAAGAATCAACGCGGTGAAGTGGTTATGGACGGCCTGCAAAAATATCTGCTGCTAAAACGGCCTCAATAGTCATGGAAAAAAAAGTCATGTCCCCCTTGAGAGGGATAAAAGTCATTGATCTCAGCAAAGTCCTGGCAGGCCCTCTGTGCGCTCAGTATCTGGGCGACTTAGGCGCAGAAGTCATCAAGATAGAACCCCCCGTTCATGGTGACGACACCCGCGCCTGGTTGCCATTGCGTGGTGGTGAATCCGCCAGCTTCATGGCGGTGAACCACAACAAGAAAAGCATTGCCCTAGACTTGAAAAGCCCCAAAGGGATGCAGGCTTTTCGTCGCATCATTGCCGATGCCGATGTCATCATTCAGGGGTTTGGAGCCGGCACTGCCCAACGACTGGGAGTGGATTACGACTCAATCAAGGCGCTGGTGCCAGACATCATCTATTGCGAGATTTCCGGTTATGGCCGAGACGGGCCGTTGGGAGCCGAACCCGGCTACGACGTCATGCTGCAGGCATTCAGCGGGATGATCAGCAGCATTGGGCAAGCAGGAGGCGACCCCGCCCGTGTCAGTTTTTCACCCGTAGATCTTGGCACAGGCATGCACGCGGTGTCCGGCATACTTGCCGCCGTACTGGAAAAACGGCTTAGCGGCCAGAGCGCTTACGTGGAAGTCTCGCTGCTCGACACCGCCATGGGTTACATGGGCTATATGGCTCACAATTACTGGGCATCCGGCAAGGTTCCGGCCCGCATGGGCACAGCCCACCCTTCACTGTGTCCCTATCAAGTATTCGACACGCAGGATGGCTCCATCATGCTAGGAGTTGGTAATGACCGCCTCTGGAAGAAGTTTTGTGAAAGCGCTGGCTTGCAGGAATACGAGAATGACCCTCGCTTTTCTACGAATGCTGAGCGCGTCGCCAATTTCCAAGCTACCTGTGACCTGGTTGCGGAAAGAATGCGCATGCGCACCACCGCTGACTGGCTCCAGACGCTACGGGCCGCAGGAGTGCCGGTATCACCCATCCACACGCTCGCCGATGCGTTGGAACACGAACAGGTTTGTGCACGCAACATTGTGGTCAAGAGCGAACACGCAACTCTGGGCGAAGTTTCCCATATTGCCTACCCAGTCACCCTGAACAACCAGCCGCGCGAAGCCAAACTCCCTCCGCCTGTCCTTGGACAGCATTCTCGGGAAATCTTGCTACAAGCAGGCTACTGCGCTGCGGAAGTCGAAGCGCTGATTACAGCAGGAGTTGTTGAGCAACACACCCTAGCGCCTGAACCTCGTTAGGCCAGGTGACGAAGCTGAGCGCCTACACAGTCGGATACGCCCGTATTAACCGCTTTGGTTCTTTCCGTAGGAAGAACGGGTAAAAAAGCCCCCCGGTCCGACGGGACCGGGTATCTGGACAGCCATAAAGTCACAATTAATTACAAATATGGAGGCTGATTACTTTTGCCTTTTAACAAGAAATAGGCAGCTTGATGCAAGAACTTAGGCGAAATTACCTAATAAATGAAGGAACTACCAGCATGACGCTTAGCTGAAACATTGCCTGAGCGGTGCACGGCCTCTAAGATCAGCGCCGATTTATTCGGAAGCATCCATGTATACGCTGATATTGAGTATTTCTTGTAGTGTGGCCGTTTCAGTTTTGCTGAAACTGGCTCGTGGCCGCGCTATTCAGGTTGATCAAGCGATTGCGTTCAACTATGTCATGGCGGGTAGCTTGTGCTGGCTGCTGCTGGGCCCGCAACCCAGCGCCCTGCTGGAAAGCACTGCTCAATGGCCTTTATTGCTTGCCCTGGGGCTGTTGCTACCCAGCGTATTTCTCATTATGGCTAAAGCCGTTCAACAGGCAGGCATTGTATTAAGTGATGCCGCACAACGCCTGTCGCTACTGCTGCCGCTCATCGCCGCCTTCACTCTATTTGGCGAAAGTGCAACGCAGAGCAAACTGGCCGGCATTGCCATCGCCCTATGCGCACTGGCTGCTTTGTTATGGCGCCCCGACAACCGGAATGCGCAAACCTCCGCGCCATATGGCGGGCTCATGACTGTGGCCCTGCTGTTGGGCGTGTGGCTGGGCTATGGTTCCATCGATATTCTTTTCAAACAGATGGCCAAGGCCGGCTCGGCATTTCCCACCACACTGTTAGGTGCATTCATACTGGCCGGGCTGCTGAGTTTTACCTACCTCTTGGTACGCCGCACCAACTGGAGTTCGCGCAGCGCGTTGGCGGGCTTACTGCTAGGCTTGCTGAACTTCGGCAACATTTACTTCTATGTTCGCGCCCACCAAGTGTATTCAGACAACCCCACCTTAGTGTTCTCCGCCATGAATATCGGCGTGATTTCACTGGGCACGGTGATCGGCGCAGGGGTTTTTCGAGAGCGCATCCATTGGGTCAATGGCTTGGGCGTAGGGTTAGCCATACTGGCCGTTTTCGTCCTGTTTCCCCGCTGATAGCGGCATGGGATGAAGCGGCGCGTGCATGGCCGGCCGCCCCCTACCAGATGAACGGAGCATTAGAGCCCGGCCCCGCGCCTCGCGAGTCAGATCGGCAGCGGGGGTTTGGGGTCAGGATTCTCTGTAGGGGTGGGCTCGCCTTCTTCATCACCCTCTTCTACCGCAGCAGCCGCAGCAATCGCGCGCAAATCGCTTGGGCCGACGCCACTTGGCGCATCAGAGGGCCAGGAAATATCACTGCTTGCCGCCTGCTGCCCTTGCACCGACGCTGCTGCATGCCCCTCTGCAGGCGCTTCAGCAGCTGCTTCAGCGACTTCAGCTCCCCCTTCCGACGTCGTTGCCACGCCCTCTGGAGCAGTCGCCGCTTGATCATGCACCGCAGCCAGCGCAGCCGGACCCAGACTTTCCGTAGGAGTTTGACCACTTTCCTGTGGCCCGATCATCTCGACGGCTGATGCGGCCGCCTCGTGCTGGGTACCAGCCTCGGCCATCTGTGTATCAGGAATGTCTGCAACGTTTGTTTCAGCACCTGGCTCGCCTTCAGGCGGCGGCATGAAAGAAACATCAGTCTCGAGGTCGATACGGGGGTCGAGCGCTGGAACCACGTTCTGGGTCTGGGACGACTCAGGCATAGGCACAAATTCGGTGGGCGCGTCCTCGCTCAGATGGGTGCCGCTGACACGCTGTGGCCGGATAAATATGACCAAGAAAATGGCGCAGGCGGAAACAAAGACGAAAAACACCCCCGCCTGCAACTCGCGCATGAGCACCCCTACAAACAAGGGCCCTACGCAAGCGCCTAAGCCGTAAACCATGTAGAGAATGGCGCTCAGGCCGACGCGGCGATCGGGGTCAACGTTATCGTTAGCAAACGCAGCGGCGACCGGGTACAGCGTAAATAGGATGATGCCAAAAAGGCTGGAAAAGACGACGAGCACCGGGTAAGGCAAAGGCCACCAACCCCATAGCGGCAGCGTAAGAAAAGCCAGCAACAAGGCATTAACCCGAATCAGGCCCACCCGGCTGATTCGATCGGCCAGCCAGCCGACCGGCCATTGGAATATTAAGCCGCTGGCTACAGCAGCCGCGACAAAAACAGCCACTTCGCTGGCCGTCATGCCTTGCGCCACCCCATACACAGGTGCCAAGCCGTAAAACGCCCCCGTCATCATGCCCGCCATGAACAACACCGTCATGCTCATTGGCACGCGGGAGACATAGTATTGGTAGTGGATGGGCACCGGCACTTGGATGGCCGGGTGCACCCGCCGTGTGACTGCAACGGGTATCAGGCAAGCCGCTGAACACAGGGCGACGAAGATCAGCGGCCCTGCATCCAGCCGTGGGAATATTCCCACCGACAGTTGCCCCAGCACCGTTCCCAGGCTGGAAAACACCATGTAGAAAGCGAAAACGCGGCCTCGCAGATGATTTTCTGTTTGCTCGTTCAGCCAACTTTCCAGCACGATAAACTGGGTGACCATGGCAACGCCGGCGATAAACCTCAAAGCAATCCAGAGCGCCAGAACGTCGACCAAGGCCTGGATCAGCACCGTGACCGTCACCAGGGCGGCCGTAGCGGAATACGCTCTGATATGCCCCACGCGGATAATCAGCTTATGCCCTACCCGCGCGCCAAACACCAGGCCCAGGTAATAGGCGGCAATAATCGCGCCTACCCAGACTTCGGAGGTGGATTCCGCTGTCAGGCGTAAGCCCAGATAGGTGTTGAAAAGCCCTGAGCCCACTAGCAGCAGCAACGTGGCCAGGAACAGCGAAGAAAACGCGCCTACCGTCTTTACCATGGAAAGTCGTCTATGCCGAGAACGTTACAGCTGTTTCAGCAGGCTGGCGGCATCCGACACTTCAAACTTGCCTGGTTGCTCGACATTCAGTTGTTCAACAACGCCATCACGCAATAAAGCAGAAAACCGCTGGCTGCGAACCCCCATGCCACGGCTGGTGAGATCCATTTCCAACCCAAGCTGGCGAGTCCATTGGGCTCCACCATCGCCAAGCATGCGTATGCGGCCATTGACGCCAAGATCGCGCCCCCAGGCGCCCATGACAAACGCATCGTTAACCGCCATGCACCAGATTTCATCTACACCTTTTTCAAGCAATGCATCGCGCAGCTCTAGATAACCCGGCAGGTGTTGTTCGGAACAAGTGGGGGTGAAGGCGCCGGGAACGGCAAACAGCGCGATGGTCTTACCGCGCGCCGCATCGGCTACTGAAAAAGCATTTGGCCCTACTGCGCAAGCGCCGCTGGGCTCGTCGTAGTATTCGTAAAGGGTGCCGTCAGGAATGTGATCGCCGACTTTAATAGCCATGATGTCCCCCTTTGGTGAGGTGGTTAAAACCTCAATGATACGGCTAAAGAAGGGGGACACCCTAGAAAGCGTTAGTTTGTGTCCTTGACTCGATATACAAGCGTAGCCGTTTTAGCCAGGCCGAGAACCTTAACTGTGACACTGCCCAGCAACAGACGCGACAAACCACTGCGGCCATGGCTGCCAATGAAGATGAGGTCGCAGCCGTTTTCTTCGGCGGCCTGAACAATGCCATCGGCCACGTTGAAATTGGAAACCACTTTTCCGGTAGCGGCGACACCAGCGGTTTCTGCACGATCAAGAACTTGCTGGATGTATTTCTGCGCCTGCTCGTTAGCGGTTTTTTCGTAGTCTTCGTCGGTAATTGCGTAAGCAGCAGCCATGCCATCAAAGCCTACAGTAGCGGCAAATGGCTGCGTGACATACAGAGCCACAACTTCAGCGCCGATTGAGCGCGCAAAGCATACGCCTTTGTTAGCTGCTTGCGCGGACAGCGGGGAACCGTCGGTGGGGATGAGAATTTTCTTGAACATTATCTTGCCCTTATCGTGTGAGTAAAGACCCGCCCAGTGGACTGGACAGCGTATGGTAGTAATTTGTGCTTTTTATGTTTATTCCCAGCTTACCCGGTGACGACTGTGAGATGTAATCCGCATTAACGCTGGTGTTGACTCAGCTCAAGCTTGTGTCGCGGCCTGGAACAGATAGAAGCACCGGGTACCGCTGCGACAGTACGCTAACACAGGAGCAGGGAGCTCTTGCAGCAATTCTCTGAACCGCATGATATCTTCGTCGGTCATGGCGCCACTAATGACTGGTTGGTATTCTACGATCAGACCCGCCGCGCGTGCAGCAGCCATAACGGCCTCGGAAGTCGGCTGATCGGGGCCAGCTTCTCCATCCGGGCGGTTGATGATAACGCTTTTATAACCGGCCTCAGCCACCGCCTGCATGTCCTCGGGGTATAACTGAGGAGCAACTGCAAATGTGTCGGTAAGGTCTCGGATAGGCAGGGACATCTTGCATGACTCCGTATAATGGTCAAATGTTGGGGATATCATGGAAAATAGTATGACCGCCTTGGGAGGCACGCAAGCCAATCTTTCACCGGATCCCGTCGATGCGCCCACGATACGCGAGGCCACACTCGACGATATCTCCCAGATTCAACAAATCTACGCGCATCATGTGCTATCCAGCACCACTACGTTTGAAGAGGTTCCGCCAACCGAACAAGCCATGCAGCAACGCCTGGAACATGTGCGGGAACACGGTTTACCGTGGCTGGTAGCAGAACAAGACGGCCGCATTCTCGGTTACTGCTATGCC
The DNA here is from genome assembly GCF_047501535.1 of Achromobacter sp. F4_2707. Classification (NCBI taxonomy): domain Bacteria; kingdom Pseudomonadati; phylum Pseudomonadota; class Betaproteobacteria; order Burkholderiales; family Alcaligenaceae; genus Achromobacter; species Achromobacter sp. F4_2707. The sequence continues at coordinate 88,223 of NZ_JAZDRJ010000012.1, read as the reverse complement.
GAGCCCTATCACCTGCGCACCGCCTACCGCTACACCATCCAGGATTCCATCTATATGGCCGATGGCGAAGCCGGTAAAGGTATCGGGCAACAACTGTTGTCTGCCTTACTCGAACGTTGCGAAAAGGGCCCTTGGCGCCAGATTATTGCCATCATTGCCGGCACCCAGAATCAGGATTCAATCGCTCTGCATCGAAAGCTAGGCTTTGCCCACGTGGGCACCCAGCCCGACACCGGCTATAAATTCGGCCAGTGGATAGATGTCGTTTTCATGCAGCGCGCACTCGGGCCGGGTGGCTCTCTGCCCCCTGAATCTTGATTAATGCTGCTGCGCTCTTTGCGTGCAGCGAAGAGGCCGAGTGCCCACGCCCAGGTACCAAACGTACGCCTGCCCGCTGATCACCACAGGAAGCAAGTCGCTCAGAATCGGGTACCGCGCTCCGGCTTCCTTGGAGCCGATCACCCAAAGGTTGATGGAACGCTGTGCGCATAGCCTGTTGAACAGGCTGTTCTCCAGTCGCTCTACAACACCGTCTGCAACGCTGTCATGCCCTGGCCCAAGTGAGGCCGGCGCGGCTGCCTGTGCGGGAGGCACCGCCGTCAACAACAGGCTTTCTGCCACATCAGGCACAAAACGGGCCGAGTCGCTCAGTTCGCGCTTCCAGTTCAGCGAAGCCAGGTTTTCTCCAGTCGCCCAGTCAGTGGCTACATATACGAGCTTGGGCGTCTTCATATGGAAGTTGAAATCGTAATCAAAGCGATCAAGCATGATGACTTTGTCGGTGAAGGGGTTGTAAGACTGGCGCACGGTGTGGGCCAACGTCGCGGCGGCACTAGGGTGTTTAGAAAAGACATATATGCCTGCTGCGCCAATTACAACTGCCAGAAGGCCGATAGCGCCCCAGGTGCATAGCCCCCCCACGCGATGGGTTCCGTCTTCGGAAGGCGCCATGGCTAAAGCGCTGAAATACAGCAAAGGGACAACCATGGCTATGGCATGGCCCGCCGGGCTGAGTGCGATCAAAGGGTGGAACAGCACAGATACAAGCAGCCATACAGCCATCAGCCCTGCCGTGGGCGTGCGAAAGGCTGCACGCAGGCCGGGATCCCGATACCTGCAGATGCAGCACACCAGCAAGGGCAGGCCCCCTGCAGCGACCAGTAACCAGCATGAGCCGGCCCCCAGCTCAAGCCACTCATGGCGGCCCTCGCCCACCAGGGTCAGGGCCTGCCTTTGCAACATGGCGCTCACAATGCCGGGGTAACTGTGTTCTACCAACCAGAACCAGGGCACAAAAAGCGCCGCCGCAGCCACCATGGCGGGCCACCAGCACAAGGCCGCGATCACATCAAACCGCTTTCTACAGGCCAGCCATAAGCCCACCGTAACCAGGGGTAATAATATGGCTAGAGGCCCGACAGCCAGACCCGACAAGGCGGTAGCCACCCAGGCAGAGAACGTCCAGGGCGTAGACCACTCGCCACGCTCAAGATACTGTGCGGCACTCCAAAAACTGCCCAGCGACACCGTGATCAACAAAAGGCCCAGCATGTCAGGCGCGACAAAGCGGCCCGCCATCAACAAGGCAGGCTGTAGCAGAAACAGACAGGTCAGAATTAATGGTAAGCGCCAGGTCCCGGAGGGCAAGAAAGCCTTGCCGACAAAAAGTAGCAAGGCCACAGCCGCCAGCGCGGAGGGGAGCCTCAGCGCCCATTCACTGGCGCCAAATACCTCGATGAAGCCCAGCGATATCCAATAATGCAAAGGCGCACCGTCTAGGACGGGAAAAGCGCCCACTCGCGGCACGAGGTAATGGCGAGACGCCCACATGTTGTGAACAATGCCCGCATGGCGCGCTTCATCGGACGTAAGGAAAGGGTAAGAACCGGCGCCAGCCGTCAACAAAAATAGAGCCGCTGCGGCAAGGCATGGCCAGATCACCCAATTGATGTTTTTGGGGACCAAACGCAACCTCTCAGCGGTGCAGCGGCCCGTACTGGAGGCACGATTCGCGTTCATTGTGACTCCATACTCAATGAAGTGATACACACACTCCGACTTTATATATTACATAAAATTACATTATTGCTGCAAGATTTCTCACGAGCGTCACTTTTCCCGCCCATCGCATTGACGCCACACCCACCATTTATTAAGATAACTATCAAAGTTATCTTTAAACCTCTACTTTGCATCCATGGCCCGCCCCGACCTTTGCACCTCTGAAGAAATTCGCCAGCTTGTTGATCAGTTCTATGGGCGTATCCAGGCCGATCCCGTGCTGGGTCCCATCTTTGATCAGCATATCGACGACTGGCCCCTGCACTTGGACATCATGGTGCGTTTCTGGTCTTCGATTCTGCTCGGTTCCGGTACCTACAGCGGCACTCCCATGCCCAAGCATGTGGCATTACCTGACCTGGACGCTTCAATGTTCCATCGTTGGCTGGAACTCTTCCACACGACAACCTCCGAACTTCCCAATCGCGACATGGCCAACCAGGCGGATGAACTGGCTCGCCGTATCGCACGCAGTCTCTGGTTCGGCTACCAGCTGAACCGCGACCCCAACCGCATGCCGCAGGAGCTTAAATCATGAATACCCCCCCGCGCGACGCAGCCGCGACGCGTCCGGCGCCGGACCTTTCCGTTTTCCTCAGCCTGGCTTTTCGCCCCCTTTATATTTGCGGTTGCGCCTGGGCTTTAGTTTCAGTGGCAATCTGGGTTTTCACCCCCAGTCTGATTCCTGCCCCCTTCTTTGCAGTGGCCTGGCATGCACACGAAATGCTGTGGGGCTTTATCGCGACCATAGCGGTGGGCTTCCTGTTGACCGCCAGCGCCACCTGGACGGGCTTCAACCCGATGCAAGGCAAGCCCTTGGCAGTGATTACGCTTATGTGGCTGGGGGCCCGCATCGCCTACCTCGCCGGAGGGGAAACCGCATTCATTATTGGTATGGCTCTGGAAAGCTTGTTCTTCGGCTACAGCGCCCGCAGGCTCATGCAAGTCATGATCAAAGGCAAGAGCAAGCGCAACTACGGCATCCCCCTGCTGGTGCTCGGCCTGGGTATTAGCAACATCCTCTTCCTACTGGCCACGCTTAAAGGCGATTACCTGGTGGTGATCGAACGCTTTAACACCGGCATGCTGTTTATGGCAGTGCTCACCATACTGATTGCACGACGGGTGATACCCTTCTTTGCCGGGCGCATGGTCCCAGGGCTGGACATCCCCATGCTGGCGGGTAGCGGCCGGGTACAGCTTGTAGTGGGTAGCGTGGCCATTGCGGCGGGGCTATTCAAGCTGGATGTCGTTATGGCAGTTGGCTTGGCCATTGCGGGGCTGATCGGCCTGTACCAAGTCTGGCGCTGGAAGCCTCTGTCCGTCCTGCATAAGCCTATGCTGTGGATTCTCTACCTGGGGTATCTGGGGTTGGCGCTGGGCCTGTTGGCCGCCGCCATGCACTTGCTTGGCATGGGGGGCTTCTTCCTGATGCGTGATGCCGCCCATATACACATCATCGGAATGGGAGGGTTTGCCGTTTTGATTATCGGCATGGTCACGCGCACCGCGTTGGGCCATACAGGGCGCCCGTTAGCGCTGGACAACACCATGCTCGCCAGCTACTGGCTCATGGTAGTGGCAGTAGTATTGCGCCTGGCCGCCCTGCTTCCCACCTCATTTGCCGGTCCCCTGTTGCACGCAACCGCGACGGCATGGGTACTGGCTATGGCACTTTATCTATACCGCTATATTCCCATCCTGATCACGCCACGGGCGGATGCAATGCCCAAAACCGTTAGGCCGTCCGACGCCCCCATCCCTACTGTGGCGCGGCGCTGATTCACCCCTTGGCGCTTCATACAACCGTAGTGAAGAATCGAAGCGCCATTTTCGTTTTACAGAACAGGAGAGCGCTGTGCGTCTGACTGCAATGACTGACTACTCCATGCGCCTGCTTATGTATTTAGGCAACCGCCGGGAACGGCTGTGCACGATTGCAGAGGTCGCTCGAGCGCACGGTATTTCAGAACCCCACCTTATGAAGATCACCCACCGTCTGGCCCAGGCGGGATGGGTGGAAACCATAAGGGGCAAGAATGGCGGCATGCGCCTGGCGCGGGAACCTGAGCAAATATCGCTTGGTGCCGTGGTACGCGACATGGAAAATGATTTGGCCATTGTGGCCTGTTTGGGCGGGCAAACCGACTGCGTGCTGGTCGGCCAGTGCAAGCTGACCGGTATTATGCAAGGTGCGTTAGACCAGTTTCTCACCCACCTTGATCGTTATACTTTGGCCGACATTCTGCCGGCCAAAGTTGCGGATCAGACCAATTCGCAGCGCACCGTAACCGGGTTGGAACGTAGTTCCGAAATCACTGCGTCGTTGACTTCGCCTTCCACATCCGAAATCACATAGCCGATAGGGCCGCGCGTCTGCAAGTGTTGGGCGACGATATTCAAGCCATGATTGGCCACCACGCTGCTCAGAGCCCCCATGGCGCCGGGCACATTGCGGTGGACGTGCAAGATACGCGAGTCGCCGGTACGTTCCTTGTACGCGACTTCCGGGAAGTTCACCGAACCCTTGGTCGCCCCCGTCTGTAAATAGGACACAAGCTTTTCTGCCACTTCCCGACCAATATTTTCCTGGGATTCCTGCGTGCTGCCGCCGATATGAGGCGTGAGAATCACATTGGGCATGCCGCGCAATGGGCTATCCAGTGCCTCGTCGCGGCTCTTGGGTTCCACGGGGAAGACATCCAGCGCCGCGCCGCTCAGGTGGCCGCTCTTTAAAGCCAAATGCAGGGCATGAATATCAACCACTGTGCCCCTTGACGCATTAATGAGAACAGCGCCCGGCTTCATGGCGGCAATCGTCTGTTCGTTGATGAGGTTTTCTGTACGTTTTCCGCCCGGCACGTGCAGGGTCACCACATCAGACTGTGTCAGCAATTGCTTGAGAGATACGCAAGGCTTGGCGTTCCCCCTCGGCAACTGCGCTTCCACATCGTGGAACAACACATTCATGCCGGCCATTTCGGCCAACGTACCAACCTGAGAACCAATATTTCCGTAACCGACAATACCCAGGGTTTTGCCACGCGTTTCGTAGGCCCCTTCTGCGGTTTTGTCCCAGAACCCCTGATGCACCCTTTCATTTTTTTCGGGAATACGCCGTAACAGCAGAATCGCTTCAGCCACCACCATTTCAGCCACTGAGCGCGTATTCGAGAACGGTGCATTGAAGACCGCTACGCCATGAGAGAGCGCGCTGTCCAGATCTACCTGGTTGGTACCAATGCAAAAACAACCGATAGCCCGCAGATCTGGATTCTGAGCCAGAAGCTCGGCGTCGATCTGGGTGCGGGAACGAATACCCAGCACATGTGCGCCCCGGATCGCCTCGCTCAGAGACTCCGGCGGCAAGGCCGCAGCATGGGTAACAATATCCTCATAGCCGGCAGCCTGAAATACTTCGCGCGCGCTTGGGTGGATGTTCTCAAATAAAACAATACGTGCCATCAAACCAACTCCAATTGAGAGATCATTAATTGTGAACTATTTTGGTACTCATTGCAGGGACAACCCTTAGTAAAACACTGTTTTATGCTTCGCCACCTCGCCCCCCGCCCGCCAAACATATTGAATCATCCCATCCGGCCTCATCCGGTTACACTTTGTTTGTATTACGTCTAGCGCGCTCGCCCCCCTTACCCAGAACGACTTACTCATGCTGACTTCGTTACGTATCCAGAATTTCAAAGCCTGGAAAGACACAGGCCAGACTCATTTCGCCCCACTCACCATTCTGTTTGGAGCCAACAGCAGCGGCAAAAGCAGCCTCGGGCATTTGCTTCTGGCTATGAAACAGACCGCTCTGTCCAGCGACCGGCGCCGGCCTTTGCAATTGGGCGACGACCGTTCGCTTGTTGAACTGGGCTCTTTTCAGGAATGCCTGCATAACAACGACCTGTCGCAACCCCTGCACTTCAGTTTCGGCTGGCGCCCCGACCACCCGCTAACCGTTCACGATCCGGTTACGCGGCAACATGTGCAAGGCGACGAGCTGCAACTGGAAGTCAGCTTGACGGCCGATACACACGCCCAGCCTGAAGTTCGGTTGATGTCCTACACGCTATGTGAAAACAAGAGCCCCCGCATGCAGCTTACCTACGAGTTGCATCAGAACGGGCAAGCCAGCCTGCACAGCAAAGGCTATGCACTGAAACAGAACGCCGACCATGACCGCCCTCTGCAGTCACCGGACAAGTTCTACCGGCTTTCTGACCAGACCCGGGCTCGCTATGAGAACGCCGACTTCGCAACCGACTTCGCGCTGGCGACCGAGGCCATGCTGCATGGCTTGCACCACCTGGGGCCTCTGCGAGAATCTCCACGTCGTCTTTATTCATGGTCGGGGGATGCTCCCGAGGACGTAGGCCAGCGCGGCGAACAGACCATCGCCGCCCTGCTGGCAGCCACCCAGCAGCAACGAATGATTGCCTACGGCCCGGGCCTGCCCGAACAACGCTTTGACGCCTGCATTGCCGACTGGTTGCAGCGCCTGGGCATCATTTCGAGCTTTGCCGTGCGGCCGATTGCCGCCGGGCGCAAAGAATACGAAGTCATGGTGCGCCCCCACCCACAGGCCAATGAAGTCAAAATCACCGATGTCGGGTTTGGTGTTTCGCAGATTCTGCCGGTGTTAGTGCAGGCTTTCTACTGTCAGCCCAACACCACGGTCTGGATGGAACAGCCCGAAGTTCACCTGCATTCGCAAGTTCAGGCCGAACTGGCTGATGCGCTGATCGCTGCGGTACAGGCCCACGAAAATGGGCAGCCTCGGGGGGTGCAGATTGTCGTGGAGAGCCATTCAGAACATTTGCTGAACCGTATCCAGCGCCGGATTGCCGAAGGCGGTATCGCCGCTGAAGATGTCGCCGTATACTTCTGCCGCCGATCAAACAGCGCATCCGAACTGGAACCATTACGGCTGAACGCATACGGCGAAATCGAAAACTGGCCGGAAAACTTCTTCGGTGACGAAATGGCAGATATCGCCGCCCGTACACAGGCCGCAATCGCCAAGCGGCGCCAGGCTCGGGCCACTGAAAACTCCGGCAACGGGCAACAGCCATGAAGGCCGTCATTGACACCAATGTTCTGCTGGTCGCCAACGGTCAGCACGCGGATATCTCCGAAGCATGCGTGCAGTCCTGCGTGGAGCACCTGCAAGCCATGCAAGCGCAGGGGGTCACCGTCATTGACGACGCCTATCACATACTGGGCGAATACCAGCACAAGACGAGTATTTCGCCTCCAAAAGGGGTGGGTGATGTTTTCCTCAAATGGCTGCTGCGTAACGTGGGTAACCCCATGCACGTTGAAATGGTCAGCATTACGGAAACCCAGCCTGAACATTTTGCGGAGTTTCCCTGCGACGATCTGCAACAGCGTTTTGACGCGCCTGATCGCAAATTTCCCGCTACGGCACACGCCCACCCCGAAAAGCCACCTATATGGCAGGCTGCCGACTGCAAATGGCTGGACTGGTGGCCTACGCTGGCTGAATATGGTGTGCGGGTAGAATTCCTATGCCCAGCCGACGCCCGCGGCTTCTACCGCAACAAGTTTCCAAAACAACCCATTCCGGCAGCGCCTGCTGCTACCCTACTTCCCGCCATCGAACATGACTGAATTTTTCCGCTTTCCCCAAACTCCTCATATCGCCTGGCTTGGCGAAGGCGCGCCACGCGACGACAAGCTGTTAACCGATGATGAAATCGCCGCCTTGCTCGAGAATGAAGTCGTCGCAGAAGAAAAGCTCGACGGCGCCAACGTGGGTTTCTCTCTGGCGCCCGACGGCAGTCTGCGCGCCCAGAACCGCGGCCAATATCTGATCGAGCCCTATGTGGGGCAATTCAGCCGTCTACCTGCTTGGACGATGCAGCATGGCGAGAGCCTGAAGGCCGTGCTCAACCCGGACCTCATCATTTTTGGCGAATGGTGTGCCGCCCGACACTCCCTGGATTACGCCACTTTACCTGACTGGTTCATGGTTTTCGACGTTTACGATCGGAAGGCGGAACGCTTCTGGAGCACGCGCCGCCGCAACGCGCTGGCCGCCAAAGCGGGCCTGGTCACCGTGCCGCATCTGTTCACTGAAAAAGTCACGGTCGATGAAGTCAAGCAATACGTAGAGGCCGCCACCAGCCGCTTCCGCCCCGGCCCCCTAGAAGGGCTGGTGCTGCGCAGCGAAAACGACGACTGGTGCCTGGGCCGCGCCAAGCTGGTCCGCCACGATTTCACCCAGGCCATTGATGTCCACTGGCGCAAGCGGGCCATTGAATGGAACCGCCTGAAAATGACGGGGTACTGATTATTTCTGGCAATTAGCGGGCGTTCAGCTCCCGGTGTTGAGCAGGCCATCAGCCTGCACCTTTTCCATGATGAAAGCGGTCAGAATGGACAAGGCGCGGGAGCGATGCCGATCAGGCATATACAACATATACATATTGTGCCCATAGATATTCAATTGCCAGGCATCTAACGCGGTGAGCAGCCTGCCGTGGGCAATGTCACCGCGCACCATGTAGTCGGGAAGCAAGCCCACCCCCAGGCCATCAAGCGTGGCATCGCGCAGAAACGGGAAATCACGGGAAATGACCGTAGGGTGCAATAGGACCACCTCGTTCTGCCCTTCCTTCTCGGCGAAGAGCTGCAGCCCTCTTCCCTGCACACCCGAGAGCGGGAAATTTCCCCCATGAGATACGCCCGGCTGCAAATCAGCGCTGGTGGCCACGGCGGTGATAACAGGCGCACTGCTCAGATCACCCGGCTGCTCTGGCAGCGCGTTTTGTTCTGCATATTGCGCTGAGACGCAAGCCAGATACCGCACTCGGCCCATTTGCCGGGCCACCAGGTTTTCCGGCGGCGAAGGCAGAATCCGTATGGCGATATCAATTTCCTTACGCAGTAGATCATCAACTGCATTTTCAAACCTGACTTCCAGCACGATATCCGGGTAGGACCGCTTGAATTCCAGCAGCCAGGGAGTCATGACAAACTTCCCATACCCACTGGGAACGCTCAACCTGACTTTGCCTTTTGGCAAGCGGCTAAGGCTTTCGACAGATTCGCGCGCGGCGGCCAGTTCCTGGCGCAACCGAATCCCGTGCCGATAAAGCATAAGCCCCAACTCGGTGGGTTCAACGCGGCGAGTCGTGCGTCTGACCAGTTGCGCCCCCACCGACTTTTCCAGCTGACCTAGGTGATAGCTGACATTCGCACGAGTCATGTTCAGACGTCGTGCCGCTTCGCTGAGGTTTCCCGCGTCGATGATATCCACCAGAATGGTCAACAATTTCATATCCATATACGCCATTGTCAAATAGTATTTGACTCATTGTCAATCGACTCTGGAATTGTCAAACCTTTCTTACTGATAAAGAATAAAGCATGCACGCTTGCAGCCGCTGCCAGATGGCTCACCCGGTCGGCCAGGTGCTTACTTTTTAATGTTTCTCACATAATTACAAGGAGACTCTCTTATGCAAAGCAAGTGGAAACGCCACCTATTTACCGTGGCGCTGGCATGCTCCATGAGCACCCTCATCGCGCCCGCAGCCCAGGCCGAAATCGACTTCCCGACCAAACCCATTACCCTTATCGTGCCGTGGCCTGCAGGCGGCTCGACAGACCGCCATTTGCGCGCTCTGGCTCAAGAAGCCAGTAAAGAACTCGGCCAGCCAGTCATCGTTGAAAATCGTCCTGGCGCCGGCGGCACACTCGGCCCAAGCAGCATGGCCATGTCTGCCAAGCCCGACGGCTACACCATCAGTCAATACCCGCTCGGCCTGCTGCGCATGCCTCACATGCAGAAAACCACTTATCATCCCATTGATGATTTCACCTTCATCGTCGGTCTGTCGGGCTACCTCTTCGGTTTCACCGTACGCGAAGATTCGCCGTTCAAAACTTTCGACGATTACATTGAAGCTGCCCGGCAAAAACCCAACACCATTGACTATGGTTCGACCGGAGTCGGCTCCTCACCGCATCTGCTGCTAGAGGAAATCGCCATCAACGCCGGTGTAGAACTGGTTCACGTTCCCTTCAAGGGCAACGCCGATATGCAACAAGCCCTGCTTGGCGGCCACGTGATGGCACAAAGCGACGCTGCAGGCTGGGATCAATTCGTAGACTCGGGGCGCATGCGCCTGTTGGTTACGTTCGGAGAAGAGCGTACTAAGCGCTGGCCTGACGTACCCACGGCCAAGGAGCTTGGCTATAACGTCGTGTCCAGCTCGCCCTACGGCTTAGCCGGGCCAAAAGGCATGGACCCTGCAGTGGTCAAGAAACTGCATGACGCCTTCAAAAAAGCGCTGTACAGCGAGCGCAGCATGGAAATCATGGCGCAACTGAATCAAGAACCCGTTTACCGTAATAGCGAAGACTATAAAAAATGGGCGGAAGAAACCTTCGCCAAAGACAAGGCGCTCATTGAGCACTTGGGGCTGGCGCAGCAGTAACTTCCTATGACGCAATCGGCCTTGCAAATTCGCAAGGCCGATTTTTTTGCACTGCATGCATCCCACCCTTGAATACCAGTACGTTCCGCCCTGCGGCAGGTACACTGGTGCTGGATGAATCTCAATCTTTACCCACAGACAGCAAGGTAAGAAAATGACTCAATCGGTTGATGGACAAACCTCCAGTCACATCGATCTCCCCCTGGATGGCGTGAAAGTTCTGGATCTCTCCCGCGTGTTTGCCGGCCCATTATGCGGCCAGGTTCTGGGTGATCTAGGCGCAGAAGTAGTAAAGGTCGAGCACCCTCAGCGTGGCGACGACACCCGCGACTGGGGCATGCGTATTGGCGGAACGGAAACCACATATTACTCAAGCATGAACCGCAACAAGCGGTCCATTACCCTGGATCTGCAATCCGACGAAGGTCGCCGCATTGTTCATGAATTGCTCCCCCAATTCGACGTTGTCATACAGAATTTCAAAACCGGTGGTGCCGACAAGCTGGGGCTGGGTTATGAAGAACTCAAGGCCATCAAACCCGATCTCATTTATTGCTCCATTTCTGGTTACAACAGCAGCGGCTCAGAAGCCAAGCGCCCGGGCTACGACTTGCTGATACAGGGCGAAGCCGGGCTGATGGCCTTAAACGGCGAAGCAGGCCAGTCGCCCTTGAAATTCGGTGTAGCCGTCGTAGACATGATGACCGGCATGTATGCCGCGCAAGCTGTGCTAGCGGCATTGTTCCGCCGAGAACGTACCGGAAAAGGCCGCCTGATCGAAATGGCGCTTTATGACTGCGGCATCATGGTCACCAGTTACTACGGCCTAGAAGCCCTTTTAATGGGCACGGACCCGGAACGTTACGGCAACGCACACCCTTCCATCGTGCCCTACGGCATGTTCGAGGCGGCCGATGGCCCGCTGTTGATTACTGTTGGCAACAACGCGCAGTTCGAAAAGTTTTGTCGGCAAGTCATCATGCGCCCGGATATTGTGGAAGACCCGCGCTATTGCACCAATGTTGAGCGTAAGAAAAATCGTCTGACACTGGTACCACTCATCACAGACGTTATTCGCGCTTTCCCACGGGAAACCCTGCTTGAACGTTTAACCGCCTGCGGCATCCCTTGCGGTAAAGTTGCGGGGTTGCACGAAGCGCTGACCAGCCCGCGCACCCGCGAAAGCGGCTTGCTGCAAACCATGCCACACGCCGTAGCGGGTTCCATCAATGTATATGCTCCGCCTTATCGCCTTGATAAGCAACGCTTACCCATACGCTACGCGCCCCCATCGCTGGGCGAAGGCACGCGTGAGGTTCTTCAAGACCTGCTGAAGCTATCCAATGATGAACTGCAGGCACTGCAAGACAAAGGTGTACTGACGTTGCCGCCAAAAACGGCCTGACTGCTTACAGCAGCCCTTTAGTCAACAAGCAAGCCCCGCCAGCAAATGTGAACTGAGCGGGGCTTTCTTGTGCTTAGTCTTCGCTGACCAGCTTAACGTTGCAGTATGCAAGCAAGCCTTCAATACCGCATTCGGAACCGAGACCGCTTTCCTTGATGCCGCCAAAAGGCGCTTCCGGCATGGAAATATGCAGGCTGTTGATGCCCAGCATACCTGCCTGAATACCACGGGACAGCTTGGAGCGTGTCAGGCTATCGCGGGTAAACGCATAGCTGGCAAGCCCGTACGGCAGGCGGTTGGCGTGCTCAATGGCCTCATCCACGGAATCTACCTTGCGCAGCAATGCCACCGGGCCGAATGGCTCTTCATTCATGATGCGCGCGGAATCCGGCACATTCTCAAGCACCGTGGGTTGCCAGAAAAAACCTGGGGTCTGACCCCGTTTTCCACCGCACGCGATGGTTGCTCCGTGCTCGACCGCATCCTGAATGAGCTCCTCCATGGCCTTGACCCGACGTGGGTTGGCCAGCGGCCCGACATCCACTTGTTCGTCCAGACCATCTCCCAGGCGTAGGGCCTGCACGCGTTGCACGAACTTCTCAGTGAATTCGTCGTAGACGTCACGATGAATATAAAACCGCGTAGGAGCGATACATACTTGCCCCGCATTGCGGAACTTGCCGGCCACCAGCATTGCAACTGCTTGATCGATGTCTGCATCTTCACACACGATTACCGGAGCATGGCCGCCGAGTTCCATGGTGGCGCGCTTGAGATCTTTCGCTGCCTGTTGCGCCAACAACTTGCCGACAACGGTTGAGCCTGTGAAGGAAAACTTGGCGACATCCTGGTGGGACAACAGATACGATGACACTTCCGCCGGAACGCCAAAGACGGCGTTAATGGCTCCGGGCGGCAGCCCCGCATCGTGCAACGCCCGCACCAGCTCAAGGCCTGTGGCAGGCGTTTCCTCAGCCAATTTAATGACTAGCGTGCAGCCTGCCGCCAGGGCGCCTGCCATCTTGCGCGCTGGCGTGATGGAAGGAAAGTTCCATGGCGTGAAAGCCACGCAAACGCCCACTGGCTGATGCATGACTGTAATACGTTGCTGAGGCGTCCTGCCTGGTACCACCCGCCCATAAGTGCGACGGCCTTCTTCGGCATACCAATCAAAGGTTTCCGCCGAAGCCAGTACTTCCATGCGTGCTTCTTTTCGGGTCTTGCCTTGTTCCAGCGTCATAATGCCCGCGATGGTATCGGCCCGTTCACGGATCAGATCGGCGGCCCGTCTCAGAATGGCGCCCCGTTCCAGCGCGGACATGTCGCTCCAGCTCTGGAAAGCAGCCCGAGCACTCACGACTGCGGCTTCCAGGTCGGCTTGCGTAGCATGAGGCAAGTCGCCTATTTTTTCCTCTGTGAGGGGGCTGATGACAGGCTCAATTTTGCGTGCCTGAGCCCCAACCCACTCTCCATTGATGTAGAGCTGCAAAACCGGATACTGCAGCTCCGTAGATGTTTTCTTCAACATGTCTCATCCTTATTAACAACCATGAACGGGGTTCGCCGTGAAGGCAAAACCGCACCGCCTAGTCTTTATAAGTGGCTTCAAGCACCCAGGCCAATCAGATTTACCGAACAGACTCTTCAAATGTTCAAAACCCGTGTTTACCCGCAACCACAACTTTCGGTGTACACGCCTGGGTGCCAAGAGAAAATGCTGCGGGTAGAATGAACGAGCAGTGAATTCAGGCAGTCGCCTGGAGCGGCACCTACAGGAGACTCACCCGTGAACACCCCTTCAACAAGCCGATGGTATTTCGGTTGGAATATTGTCGCAGCTTCTGCCATTCTTACTTTACTGACCGTCGGCCTGCGCATGAGCATCGGGCCGTTTTTTCTTCCCATCGCTGAAGACCTGGGTTTCAGTAGAAGCCTGCTGGCCAGTATTGTGGCCGTAGGTATGCTCTTTTATGGCATAGGCATGCCATTTGTGGGGCAAATGGTGAACAACTGGGGGACCCGCAACGTACTGCTGCTTGGCACAGTCATGATTATGGTTGCCATTATCTGGACAACCATGGCGACCGGCCCCATCAGCTTCATGCTGTCTTTCGGCATTTTGCTTTCATTGGGGCTGTCCTTTGTCAGCCCGGTGGCTTTTACCCCCATCATTGCACGCTGGTTCACCCGCCAGCGCGGCGCCGCTCTCTTTTTCCTGTCTACAGGCTCTATGGCAGGTATTGCGCTGGCAACGCCCGCACTGGGTTTCTCTATCCCTCAGTGGGGCTGGCGCGAAACCATGATCGGCTATGGCGTGGTCATGACCCTCATCACCATTCCGCTTGCGCTTTGGATCATGCGTGAGAACGCACCCGAAGGCACAGACACCCTGCCCGGCTCCACGCCTGCCACTCCCCCCGCAACCACCACTACGACACCACCCATGGCGTCTCTGTGCGTGGGCGATGCCGTGCGCAGTCGTCCCTTCTGGCAGGTCGTGCTGGGCTTGTTCGCCTGCGGGTACAGCATGAACTTGCTGGGCACGCACGGTGTACCCATGCTGGTGGATCACGGCTATGACTCACTGGTGGCCTCCTTCGGCATCGGCCTGATCGGGTTTGCCGCCATTTTCAGCACCATCGTGCTGGGCAGGATGTCCGATCGGCTGCCTCGTCGCAACCTTCTGGCCGCCATTTATTTCATTCGCGGCCTTGGGTTCTTCGGCTTGTTGCTAGTAGTCAGCCCCTTGCAGCTCTACACCGTCGCGCTCATCGGCGGTATTGTTTGGGCAGGTAGTATTGCGCTGTCGTCGGCGATTCTGGCCGACGTATACGGCATCCGCCTGGTCGGTGTGCTCTACGGCTGGACTTACCTCGGCCATCAAATCGGAGGCATGATCAGCTCCTGGTTAGGTGGCTGGGCCTACGAAACCTTCGGCACACACTGGATAGCGTTTGGCAGCACCGGCGTGCTGCTGTTCGTTGCAGGCTGGGTATCGTTACGCCTGCCTAAACCTGGCGAATTCACTGCACAGCCACGCACGGCCTGATATCTGCCGAGCAACAACTATCGACCAAACACTTTATCGCCTTACAGAT
The DNA here is from genome assembly GCF_047501535.1 of Achromobacter sp. F4_2707. Classification (NCBI taxonomy): domain Bacteria; kingdom Pseudomonadati; phylum Pseudomonadota; class Betaproteobacteria; order Burkholderiales; family Alcaligenaceae; genus Achromobacter; species Achromobacter sp. F4_2707. Next base: position 73,185 of record NZ_JAZDRJ010000012.1, on the reverse strand, counting down.
CAGTCAACGCTTTTCAGGGAGACGCCGCACATGCATCCAACCGTTTCGGAACTTTATAGCCAACTGCGACTGCCAGTTATTTGTTCACCCATGTTCATCGTGTCCGGGCCGGAGCTGGTGATTGCTCAATGCGCCAATGGCGTAGTCGGTTCCATGCCTTCGCTGAACGCCCGACCGCAGGAACAGTTATCGCCATGGTTGACCAAAATCGAAACCGCGCTGGCAGACCTGCGTGCACGCGAGCCCGATCGCATCATCGCTCCCTATGCCATCAATCTCATCATCCATACTTCTAATGACCGTGTAGACAGCGACTTGGAAGTCTGCGCCGAGCACAAGGTGCCCATCATCATCACCAGCCTGAGCGCCCCGCACCGCGTCGTCGATGCCGCCCATAGCTGGGGAGGCAAGGTTTTTCATGACATCACAACCGTGCGCCACGCTGAAAAAGCGCTGGAAGGCGGAGTGGACGGCCTGATTCTGGTCACGGCAGGCGCTGGCGGCCATGCAGGCACCACCAACCCCATGGCGCTGGTGGGTGAGATCCGCCGTTTCTACGACGGCCCACTGATTCTGTCGGGCGCGATCTCCCGCGGCGACGATATCGCCGCAGCCCGGGCGATGGGTGCCGATTTCGCGTATATCGGTACACGCTTCATCGCTAGCGAGGAAGCAAACGCAGTGGAAGGCTACAAGCAGGCCATCCTCGACTCCAGCTCGAAAGACATTCTCTACACCCCCTTCTTTACCGGCATTCCCGGCAACTATCTAAAATCCAGCATCGCTGCTGCCGGGCTGGACCCAGAGAATCTTCCCACCGTCGACAAAAGCTCCGCCAACTTTGGTTCATCCCGCAAGAAAGCCTGGAAGGATATCTGGGGTGCCGGCCAAGGGGTGGGCAATATCGACTCTGTGCAGCCCGTGGCCGACATCGTCGCGCAAATGGAAAGCGAATACCGCGCCAGCCTGCAGCGCATGAACAGCGATCATTTCGCTCGTCAGGAGGCGGTGCTGTAATGATCCGTTCCGAATATCACAACCACGGCCTGGTGTTGACCATTGATCGAGCCGAGCAACGCAATGCCTTGAGTGTGGAAATGTATGGGCAATTGCAAGCCGGGCTGCAACAGGCGCACGACAACCCCGACTGTCACTCCGTCATTATCCGCGGCAGCGGGGGTGTGTTTACTGCAGGCAATGACCTCAAGGATTTCCAGCAACCCCGCCAAGGCGGCGATAGCGCCGGTTTATCGTTCCTGCGGACATTGATCAGTATCGATGTGCCGGTCATTGCCGCAGTCGAAGGCTACGCAATCGGTATTGGCGCCACCTTGCTGCAACACTGCGATTTCGTCTATGCCGACGACTCCGCTTTCTTCAGCCTGCCTTTTGTATCGATGGGGCTATGCCCTGAAGGCGGTTCCAGCCAGATCCTGGAGCGGATTGCGGGGCGCCGCAAGGCCAGCGAATGGCTGTTGTTGGGCGAGCGTTTCACCGCCCGCGAAGCCGCCGAGGCCGGGCTTCTGACCGCCTTATCGGAACCCGGCCAGACCATGGCCGACGCCCGAGCTACCGCCGCAAAGCTCGCAGAAAAGCCCGTTCAGGCGTTGCGCCTGACCAAGCGCATGCTGCGCGAACCGGGCCGTGCCGAACTCATGGCCGTTCTGGATAGCGAAAGAGAGTTGTTTCGCGAGCGCCTGAACTCTGAAGAAGCTCAACAAGTCTTCAGAAATTTCTTTGAACGCTCTAAAAAGTAAAGCACTTAGTCCTGCAGCCCTAACTCCAAGGGTTGTGGGGCTGCCCGCCCACTGCATTCAATAGCGCACATGCCACAACAAGCCTTCTACGGTTGGCGAATCGTCGCCTCTTGCCTAACCTTCGCCACCGTCAGTTGGTCGCTTGGCACATTCGGCATGGGCGTTTACATCTACGCTCTGACAGAAACGCGCGGCTTTTCCACCAGCACCGTTTCCACAGCCGTTACCCTGGCTTATATCACCAGCGCTCTTCTGATGGTCAGCGTCGGGCGCTTTATCTCCCGCCGAGGGCCGCATATCGTCATTGCTGGTGGCGTGTTAGCTCTGGCAACGGCAGTGGCCGTTATGCCGTATTGCGAACATGTCTGGCAGGTATATGCCGCGTTCCTGACCCTGGGCTTGGGCATCGCCTGCCTCTCCACCAACTCAATAGGCAGCACACTGGCCCCATGGTTTGACCGCCTGCAAGGGCGGGCCATCTCTACCGCCATGCTGGGCGCCAGCATTGGCGGCATGATTGGCACACCTTTGTTGATGGCCGGAATCGCGGCCTGGGGTTTTCAGACTACCGCTATAGCAGCTGCAGTCGCAGCGGTTCTGATTGTGCTACCGCTGGTGATATTCGTTCTGAAAAAGCGCCCAGAAGAAGTCGGCCAGTTGCCGGACGGCACCCCTCCCCCTTCACAGCACCAGGAGGCCTCGGCCGCCGCCCCTGTCACATGGACTTTGTCTCAAGCAGTGAAGACCCGGCAGTTCCGCAGCCATGTCGCAGCCTTCAGTCTGGGGCAAATGGTGCAGGTGGGTTTTCTCAGCCACCACGTGCCCATCGCCGTCCCCACGCTAGGCGCCCAAGGCGCGGCGGCAGCCGTATTTTCCGCTGCAGTCGCGGCATTCGTCGGCCGACTGGCCCTTGCGCGTTATGCCGACCAAGTCGATATTCGCAAAGTGGGCGCCGGCATCTTTCTTTTTGCTGCCGCATCGCTGATTGGAATGGCGGTGCTGCCCGGCGCATGGGCACTCATGGCGATGAGTATCTGTTTCGGTTTGACGGTGGGCAACATCACCACACTTTCACCTATGGTGATCCGACGCGAATTCGGTGCTGCTTCATTCGGCGTGGTATTCGGCATGGCCGCCACCCTGGTTCAAATTTCCATGGCCATGGGCCCCACCGTGTATGGTGTTCTGCGCGACCTTTCCGGCAGCTATGAGCTTGCCCTCGTGTTAGGCGCCATCGCTAACACAGCCGCCGCCATAGCGCTGGCGAAAGGCAGGCAAGCAGAACCTGCTTCGGCGATGCGGTAACCGGCAGGCACTCGGCCAATTCAGGGGTCGACCGGTCGAGCCGCACTGCATTAAAACAGTGGCCGCAACGACGCGGCCACTGCACAGAATTAGACGTTGAACAGCGATTGTGACTGCAAATCACTGAATAAACAGTTCGCCATGCTGCTCCGTTAAAAAATATACTCATGTTTGTACTCAAAAAACTCAGTAGTGAGTACGTTCACCCCTGATCTGGCGCCGTTGCGGCGGCTCGGATTCAACTTTCCAGACGCCTGCGACAGGTATCAATGGTGGATTTTATCTGCTGCGCCAACATCTGCCTGATCGGAACACGCTCAAATCGCTCACCCAATGAGCTTGCCTGCGGCAACATCCGCTCGATGACCTCTTCCGCCCGTTTCCTTGGGACGCCACCTTCCTCCGCCAGACGCAATAAATGCCGGCGTTCGATGGCAGCACCTTCGCCGCAAACGTCTAGGTGATGCTGGCCCATCGGGCCTTCGCTGAAGGTCAGGTCGAATGCCGGAGCCAGACGCCAGCGCCGGTCAGGCCCGAGACGCCACGCGAAATTCTTGGGGTGGTCGTCACGGTTGTGGAAGAGCACATTGAAGACGGCTCGCGCGTAGGCTTTCTCCACTTCGCGCTCGTCGCGCGTCAGGAAACGGGTAGCTCGCAGGAAGGCGGTGTAGTCGGTGGCACCGGGCAGGCGAAAATCCACCTGCAACAATCCAGCCAGACTGTGCACCGGGACGCGTTGCCCACCCTCTCGGTCGAAGCGCGCGACGCCGAAGGCGGCCAGTTCGGGGCCAAGGTCGAACCAGCGACTTTCGGGCACATCCAGTCCGCAATCCCGGGCCAGCTCGGCGTAGAGCTGCTCGATGGCGCAAACCTCCTTGTGTTCGTTCTGCGCCGGGAATTTGACCAGCCAGGGACTGCCGGGCGCATCCGGACGGGTGCTGACTTGCCCGGTCGTTGCGTCGTACTGCACCAAGGCCTTGGGTCGAACCCCTTGCGGTGAGCCGCCGGTGAGCGCGAGCTCGCGCAGGGCTGCCCCCGCCTCGCCCGCGAGCGCGAGACGGCTTTGCTCGGCCAGCGCCAGCAAGGACCAGTCGGGCTCCTGGGCAGCGGCGTCGCTTGCCGGAACGAAGCGCAACGCGCCCATCGCGCGCTCACCAATGAAGGCCAGGCGGTCCAGTGGCCCGGGATGGCGCAAGCCGTGTTGACGGAACAACCGATCCATCAGCATCAAACCCCAGCCGTCCGGCAGACTGTCGGCGATCAGGCCCGGAAGGCGATGCAAATGGGTTGGAAAACTTCCGTAGGCATCCGCACGCAGCTTGAGGTGCAAGGGCGACAGTTCCAAGCCCTGAGACAGAGCTTCGGGAGAATATTCGAAGAGCAGGGATTGACCATCATCGGCCAGGCGTCCCAACGGCCAGTCCTCACCCCAGCCGCAATAATGCACGGTCAGCAGCTTCATGATGCTCTCTTACGCGGCGCACGCTGGCGGCGGCTGGCAATGTCCGCCTGCTGCATCTGGGCGATGGATTGCCGTTTCAGCACAAAGAGATCGTCCAGCGCCTCCAGCAAGCCAAGCGCCTGCGCAACACGGACCAGCGTTTCCAGCGAGCACTGACCGTCGCTTTCGAGTTTGCGCACCGCTCCCAGCGACAGTCCGGCCATTTGCGCCAGTTCACGCTGCGTCAGCGATTGGGCCAGCCGCTGTTCCCGCAGACGAGCCCCCAGCACGTGCAGGATCTCAGCGGGAGTCGAGAGATGAAAAGTCACTTTTATAACTCTTAACGCGGAAAAAATTGCTTAAGTATCATTTTAATGTACTTTACTTGTTCTTGAAAGCAGATGGCTGCGATAGCTGCCGCGAGCGATCATGCGGTGACCATCGTAACGCTACCCCCCTGCAGCATTGGCCGGGGTGCCAATCGACTCGTTGGCATCAGCACACAACGTCCTCTTGGCGCTGGCGGAGCAGACAGCATCGGACGTGGGTGACGAAGAGCTGCTGGAAGGGCTGATGTTCCGTCTGACCGAAACATTAGGCAGTAATGTCACTTCAGCGCAGGGCTGGCAACAACTGGAGCAGGCGCTGAGGCGGTCCCTAGAGGCTGGCCTGGCCCCAGGTGACATTGCGAGCTTACTCAAAGGGCACCTACAGAACAGATAGCCAGACCGCTTCCTGTTCGAGCGCCAGTCCGGATTGGCGCATTTGTTCGGTTAACGGGCCCAGATAATCAGGCAACTGCAGAACAGCACTGGTGAACTCCCGAAGCGTATCCTGCCATAGCCGCTGGCTACCATAGCGTGCCAGTTTGCTTTGCCAGTCGGGCATCAGCCAGCATTCGCAAGTGTCACCAAGCTGCGCAAAGAGTCGCGCGAAATTGGCCAGCCCCACGCCGTCATAGTCCGGGAACAGTACGACACGGCTTGCACGCGGGCGCTGCCCCAGCCAGGCGAGAAGCCGGCCATCAAGCTGTCCGCCGTAGTACAGCAGGGTGGCTTGCGTTCCTACTGGCAGCCAATCCGTGCGGTCAAACAGCGCCTGGTTCTCCACCAGCCAGAGCGGCTGCCCGCTTTGCCAGGTGTCGCCAGTTTCAATGCGCAGGCTGGCAGCCCCGAAGTGGTGCGTGAGCTGGCTGAGTGGCAGTTCGCTCCCGTGTTCGCCTTGCCGCCAGAGAACCTTTTCGCCAACGGCCTTGAGCAAGGGGTAGTAGCACTCATGCTGATGATTGCGCGCTTTGCTGTCGCGCGCGTGGGCGATGTGTTGCGCCCGCAGCGGCAGGTCGTCCGTGGCCAGCATCCCGACTTGGGGGGAGAGTGCGCTCAGATGGATATCAAATAGTCGCGGATCGCTGACACGGTAAACATCCCCGCGCCCCTGACGCTGGCAGATTACCGCTCCTGTCTGCCGGGCAAAGCGATCCAGAGCGCTGCGCTGAGCGGCGGTGAAATGGCTGGCCGGCAGGGTTTGTTGGCCATGCAGCTTGAGCAAGGCTGCGCGCAAGGTTCGATCCATGCTCAGCCATCCAGCGGTTCGATGATCTGCCAGCTATGGCGGCTGATCTGGTTGCTGCCGTTGCGCGTGTGAATCGGCACGCAGTAGCGCACGGTCGTCAGCGGCGCGGGCGAGGCAAAAATCAACGAGAAGCCGAACTCCGCCGCCGTGTCGATCAGGCTGCGCTGATTGCGGGCGTCCAGGGCCAGTGCCTCGTCCAGATAGCAGATGCCCTGGATGGGGCGACGCTGATCCTGCATCAGATGCAGCATCGCCAGCCCCGTCACCAATTTGGCCATCAGCACGGTGCCATTGGAGGCGGCACTGTCGAGGTCATCGAAGGCTTCCGGCTCGCGATCTGCCTTGCCGACCCAGAAACGCAGGCGAAACAGGTCGGCCACCCGCAGGCCATGGCGGGCGTTACCCTCTTCGATCAGCAGGGTCTTGGCGCGATTGAGTTGATCATCGTCGAGTACGCTCTGCTGGTTGAACAGCTCGAAGGTTTCGCCACTGTCCACAGTGGCGGCGGTACTGATCAGCAGTTCGATGGCCTCGACCAGAATGGTTTCGTCTTCGGGTTCGATCTTGAACACGGCCAGATCGGAAAGTTGCCGGCCGCTGATCTTGCGGTTGAACTCGCGCATCCGGCGCTTGAAAGCAAACAGGCCGTCGCGCAGTTCGCGCAGGCAGGCGGCCACATTCACCACCGCCGAGCGCACTTTCTTTTCCAGGGCTTCGGCTTCCTGCGGCAGGTGATGGGCGAATTCAACGAGACGAACAATCTCGCTTTCCGGTTCGCCGACAAACTGATACTTGGTCAATCCGCCGCTATGGATTTCACCCAGCAGATGGCGGATCTGCTCATCCAGCTCCAGCAACTGGCGGCAGTCGACCTGATAGGTCTGCAGTCGCTCAGCCAGTTGCTCCAGCGCGAACTCGGGCTGGGCCAACCAAGGGCTGTGCGGCAGGTCGGCCAGCCAGGTGAAGGGGCCTTCGTGGTCGACTCGCTGATGACGGCGTTGCTCGATCTGCCGGTGTTGCTGCTGCAAGGCCGCCAAATCCTGTTGCCGCTGCTGCCGCTGCTGATCCAATGCGCGGTGCCGCTCTGCCGACTGCGCCAGACTGGCGCCGAGTTCGGCGAGCTTTTTCGCCAGTGTCTGCAGCCGCTCCTCGCGCTCGGCCTCACTTTGCCGCAAGTCCTGCATGTGCGCGTAGTCCCGCAACTCGGCATCCAGTTCGGCTAGTTGCTGCTCCAGCGCTTGGCGTTGCTGTTTGACGTTTTCCAGAGCCAGGGCGGTGGCCAATTGTTCTTGCAGCTGAGTCTGCTGTTGCTGCAACTCCTGCTGCAATTCGCTCAGTTCCGCCAGGGTCCGTTGCTGATACTGTGCCGGCAGGGCTTCCAGCCGCAGTTGCAGGCCAGGCAAATTGAATTGCCCGGCATTCGCATCGACCAAGGCCGCAAGCAGGGCCTTGCCATCAAGGCGGAAATCTTCGTTGCCCAGGGTCAGTACCGGCTTGGCCAGCACCTTGTTCAGCGCGTTGAGTTGTTCCGAAGATACGACACTGGCCAGTTGCTGATAGAGGTTCTGCCCCTGGGTGCGCAACTCCTGCGCCAGCTGCGCGGATTCCCGTTCGATCCGTGCCAGCTCGCGCTCGATGGCCGCTGGCGTGCGGCTCTGGGCCTGGCCGATCCTCACCACCAGCGCATCCCGTTGCGCCAGCAACTCGTGGCGGCGCGCCTCCAGCAGGGCGCGGTCGGGGATCAAGGCAAAACGCTGCTGCAAGGCGCGCAACTGTTCGCTTTGTTGGCCGAGCTGCTTTTGTTCCAACTCGCACTCTTTCTTCTCGCCAGCCGACTGCATATCCTGTTCGCGCAGGCGCTGCAGCTCGACATCGCACTGCGCCAACTCATGCTGCAAGGTTTGCTGGCGGGTCTCGTAATGCTGTTGCCACTGACCCAGTGCCGTGTCGATCAAGGGGCGCCAGCACAGCAATTTGCCGCGCAACACCAAGCGGGCCTCCTGCTTCTGTTCCAGTTCGCCCAGAGTGGCTTGCAGCCGCACAGCGGCCAGGTACTGGCTACGTTCGGCGTTGAGGTCGGCAAACGCCTTGTCCCATTCCGCCTTGAAGTCGATGCTGGCATCCGGCAGATCGCGCCGGAAAATCTGCAGCAGATAGTCCTTTACCTCGCTGGAGCGCAGTTTGTCCAGGCGCAGCGTGCGGGTCAGCACCCTCTGAAAAACGCTGGCATCACTGGCGTGCTCCAGCCGGAAAACGCAGAAATTCTGCTGGCTGGCGAGCTTGCGGCTGCGTCCGCCATAGATCATGTCGGCGAATTCGCTGCTGCTGTAGCTGAACACCCTGCGTTCGTGGCTCGCCAGATGGCTGGCCAGTTGCGGTTGTGCCACCAAGGTGCCATCCGGCAGGCAGAACTCCTCGACCTTCAGCGGCCCGGCATAGGCGAAATACTCGTACTCGAAGCTCACCCCTTTGCCCACGCAACCCAGCACGACGGTGCCGGACTCCGGCAGCGACACCTCCAGCAGCACATAGGCGCTGTTGTTGGGGAAATAGAAGCGCCGGCTCTTGTCCACATCGTGGGCACCAAAATCCATACGGCGGCGGTCGATGATCAGCAGAAACTGCAGGGCATTGATCAGGCTGGTTTTGCCGGTATTGTTGGGCGCTACCAGAGAGACCGCACCATCGAGCGGCAGCTCGGCACGCGAGTAGCCGGCGCTGCCCAGCAGGACCAGACGTTGGAACCCGTACTGCATCAGGTGTTCTCCTCGTCGTCTGGTGCATCCGCAGTCCAGTCTTCCGCTGCAGGCGTGCTCTCTTCGTCGCCATCGGTCTTGGCCGTCAATGCCAGGCTTTCGAAATGGTCGAGGTAGCGGCATACAGCGGGCAGCAGTCGCCAGCCCGCTGGCTCGGCCACGGCAAAGCCCAAGTTGCAGGCGCGGCCCATCAGCTCCACCAGGGCGTCGGGGTTGAGGCCCTCGGCATCCAGCAGGTCTTGCTGTTGCTTGTAAACCTCGGCCAGCCAGGCGCTGTCGATCAGCCAATCGGTAAAGCGCTGCAGGGCCTTGCCGGCGTTGGCCTGGGCATCGAAGATCACCATGAACAGCAAGGCCAGCTGGCGGCTGATTTTGCCGATGTTGCTGTTGGCCTCGCTGTTGTGAAACCAGGCAAAGCCCCTGGCATCCAGGCGCAGTTCGAACCCCAGCGCGGCAAACAAGCCGACATAGCTGGCCTCGTGCTGTTCCAGCTCCGCCCACAGCGCGGGCTCGGCCATTCGATTCAGGTGTTTGCCGGAGAGAAACAAGCGGAACAGCTCGGCCAATGCCGGCATTTGCGACAGGGCGGCTGCCAGAGCGTGTGGGATCGTCATTGCGGGATACTCACGCGGTGAGGGTGATGCAGGACGCGAATCGTCTGCAGCGTGGTTTTTTCAGGCTGGCTGGCTGCCTCGAACTGCCAGCCGGGCTCATGTTGCAGGTCATGGAATAGGCGCAGCAAGGTGGCATCCTGCAGGTGGGCGTAATGGCGGTGCAGCCAATCGAGCACATTTTCCACCGGCAAGCTGCGGGCCAGATGCGCACGAATAGCGGCTTCGTCCACCTGCTCCAGCAAGGGAGCGTCATCGCCAGGCTCATCCTTCGGAAAGGCCACCGCCTGCGGCTGGTATTGGTGCGCGGCAGCCATGACCGCCCGTACCTCATCGCCCAATTGCAATTTGAAACCGCGCTCATTGCGCCAGACGGGGAGTGCGGTCTCATCCGCCGGGCGCGACAGTGCGCGACGCAGGCCGCGTTTGCGCACCTGCCCCAACAGCAAGCTGATGGCACTGGTCAGTGCGTTGTGCTGACGCAGCTCTTCGCGCAGGGGCAGCAGTGTATCGGCGCACTGTTGCGCAACCAGCCGGCCAAAGCGCCGCAGCTCCTTGGCCTGGTGCGCCACCTGACGTAACTGCAAGCGATGCGAGTAGAGCGCACCCTGTACCGACAATTGCTCTAGGCTCAAGTCGAGCGCACGCTCCGCTTCTTCCAGATAGGGATAAAAGGTACCCTGCGAGCCGCTGTCCATCATCTGGTTCATCGGCTCCACATAATGATCGTAGGCTTCCAGCACCTCGCGGTAGCGCTGGCTGATCGGCATGCTGCTGTCGGCGCTTTTGGCGTTTTCCGCCAGCTCAAAGAGCGCGTGCCGGTCCTGATCGAGCTGCAGGCTGATCTGGCGGAAGAGTTCTGCCAGCTTGTTGGCGGCCCCGCGCACGCGATCCATGTCGGCCCCGAGCATCCCTTCATTGAGTGCTTCGGTGGCTTCACGGATCGCAGCAACACGAGCCTGCAGTACGGCAGCCAGGCCCAGCTCATGTTCACGGGTGAGGCCGCGCACGAACTCCAGCACATAGGCATTGAGCTGCAGATCGCTGCTGCGCGGCAAGGTTTGCAGGATGTCCGCATTGACCAGGGCACGCAGTACCGCGCCCTGCGTTTCGGCATCCCGTTGCCCGGATACCTTGGCAATGCCGTTCAATACCTGATCGCTGGTCAGCACGGCAAACTCGCGCGACAGCCGCACCAAAAGCTCCACGGTGTCCCAATGAGTGTAAAGCGCGTAGACCAGCGAGCGAGGGTTGGCCATGTCAGTTCAGTCTCCCACCACCGAGCAGGCATGCCCTGTGCGGCATGCTCTCACCCGCCAGCCGCACAGGGCGGCAACAACACGGTATTACCAGCTCAAGCGGCCGCATGGATGAAAGCATTCAGTGCCGCCGCGATGCGTTTACGGCGCTCCTGCAAGAACGCCTTGTAGTGATCCAGTACCAACAGTTCCTCCTCCACCGGGATGCACTGTGCCGCGAATGGTGCCGCACCGTGCTGCGCCACCAGCGGTAACAGGTAGGCCACAGGCGCTTTGTCGCTGATCGCGCGATTGGTTTTGCCGCCGATGAAAGCCAGGTTGGCGATGTCGTCAGCCTCACGGGGGGTATAACTGCCTCGCAGCAATGCCTTGGGGAAAATGTGATGAAACTGCAAGCGGTGCTGACTGCCGGAGTGATCCAGGGCAATAGCCAAGTGGCTGCGCCAATCCTTGGCGCCTGCCGCACGAAACGCCAGGAACATGGTCTTGAACAGCGCACTGCGCTGGTTGCGCCCTTCCAGCTCTTCCGGCGTGATGTCAAGGCGGCCGAACTGCAGGCGCAGCCGGTCGATCAGTTCATTGACGCCGCCGCCATTGCGGATGGTCGCCAAATCCTGATCCAGAATGGTCTCACTGGAACCCCGCGAGAAACGGCCTTTGGCATTGGCGGCCAGGGCCCAATAACGCAACTGTCGCGCCTCGTCATTGCCAAGCGCATAGTTGCGGCTGTGCCCGAAGTACGCCAGAACGACCAACAGGAAGGGCGACGACAGCAGCGCCGGGCTATCGATGCCCAGGTTGCGCCGGGCGAAGTTGAGCGCGAATTCCATTCCCTCGCAGGCTTCTTGCCATGCCTTCTGCAGCTTCTCCACACTAAGGCTGGCGACGATCTGGAACCGCGATTGACCGGTGGCAAACGCCATCAGGTTCTTCAAGTGCAAGCCGAGATCCAGGTCAAAGCCCGTGTCTGCGCAGGCTTTCTGAAAATCCTGGAATGTCTGCAGCGAGTGCCGCCACTTGGCGGTGATCTGCGCCAGCGCCAGGTCGGAACTGCGCAGCTTGGCGCCCAATGAATTCACGCGAACGAAGATTTCCGTGACCTCGTCATATGAAAGCGTGCGCTCCAGTACATCCATCCGGTAAACGTACTTGCGGATGCCTCGCAGCCGGGCCAGGCGCTGGCTGTACTTCTCGTAACGCGGATCGTCAAAACCGCTGACGCCGGCACGTTTGAGGAACGGTGCATCGTTGTCGGTCTTGAACACGCTCGACACTTTCACCCACTGCGGCAACTGCTCCAGCTTGCGGGTTGCCACCACAAAGGTCATCTTGTTGAAGCGCTTGAGCAGTTCGTCCTCGGTCGAGTCCATCTCGTCGCCAATCAGTTCGCCATCGTCGTCGGCATCGTCCTCGTCGTCGCCGTTCTCTTCCACTTCGGTCACGACCGCCAACTGGTCGGGATGCTCCAAGTTGAACAACAGGTCAATGGGCCGACGACGGCCGCGCACCGACACCGGCTCGCCGCGAATGACGGCCGAGAGCGATGTCAGACGCTGCTGACCATCCAGCAGAAGCCGCGTGCTCTGGTAGGGGTTCGTGCTCTGGCTGACCGCGAAATCCTGCAGCGGCACGGCTTCATCCGTTTCCCAAAGCAGGATGGCGCCCGATGGGTAGCCGCGATACAGCGAATCCAGCAAATCGCGCACCCGCGTAGAACGCCACACATACTGGCGCTGCATTTCCGGCAAGCGCAGCTCGCCGCGCTCGATCATGGAGACCAACTCTTCAACGGTCGCTTCGGCCTTGGCCATGTTATTTCCTCGATCAGGTAGCGAGCAGGAAGCGCTCGCGGTGCCATTGCAGATAATGCAGGTGCTCGCTGGCCAGCCAGCGCAGCCTCATGCCCGGCTGAATGCCAAGCCCCTGCAGATCGCCTGCGGGCAGGCGAGCGCTGGTCAGCAGCTGTCCGGTATCGTCGAAACTGATCAGAAAGCGATCAAACAACGCATCCAGATTGGCCACCAGCAGAAAGCCATTGAAGACATCCAGCCGCTCGGCATCGTTGGCGCATTCGGCCCAGGGCTTGGCATGGCTGGCCCGCAGCACCTCGACCACGCTGATGCCGGTTACCGCACAGGCGCCACCCCAATATGTGAGCAAGGCATCGCGGTAACGCGCCTGTCCCACACGCTGACGCACCAGGCGTTCGACTTCCGTGCCCCGGGCTTCGGCAGGCATCGCTTCCACCGCACGCGCAACGGCAGCGTGGTAGTCGCGCACCGCCTGGTTCGGCAAGGCCTGCGACAGACTGGCTGCACGGCGCAGCAGGGCGGCCAGATCGGCCAGGGTGGACACCCAAAATACTCCAGCAGCGCCGGCCCAGGGCTGAAAGCTGCGCAGCAATTCCGGCAATAACGCGGATGTGGCCGGCTGAAAGCACACCTCAAAGCCTTCGGCCAATGCTGTCACCACTGCCTGACTGCGATGACGGGCCGAAGCCAGTGTTACCGCATCGCCAGCCGGCGATAACACGTGCTCGAAGCCATTGTCGTGGCCGGCTTTTTCGATGAGGGTGCGTTGCAGGGGATTCATGACTGCGTCCAATCCACCCGGTTCCACTCGATGGTGCGCTTGCTCTTGGCGTTTCGACAACTACGGCTTGACATGTTTGAAGGCCGCATCTATTGCCGCTTGAACTCTTTGGATAATGTCCTTTCTGACCCGATTCTTGCTTCCTTCCTCCAGGCGCGGAAGTCGCTCAATGCTGAAGTCAAAAACAGTGCCAGAGTAACTATCGTCTCTTGATGTTTTCCCAGAGAAGGCAAATTCAATGCCGCAGTCGCCAGCGTTTGCACCGAACTTGAATGCATATGTAGACGTCATTTTAATCAGGTAGTAATACTGATAATAGCTTTCTTCCTTAAGAAGAAAGATTTTTCCAAGATCACTTCCTTTTATCTGTATCTTGTTGACATGCCCCTCCATCCACTCAATTCGTTCCTCTTTCGGTAGCGCCCCTGCCTCTTGATCTCGAATGATCTCGAAATTCCCAATCTCCTTGAAGGAGAGTTCGGGTGTATTAACAGATGTCAATTGCAGAAAGAAGCGAATGCGCTCATTGTTCGTGAAATCATCAAAGAGAATGGACTCTGGCTTTTCGTCCGTGGTGATACCTTTCGACTTGCAGAATTTTCCGATGGCGCCCGTGATGGCATCATTGAGTTTATTGGTGTCTTGTGATGTTCTGGATTTGTTGACTTCAATTTCCAAGCCATTGCCGGATTGCTTAAGAAGAATTTCACCCGGATAAGTGATCTCTTGGTTTATCCAGTCCTTGCTGAAGTCGAGGACGCGCACGGAATATGTGATCCGTACGTTTCCATCAGGGTCAATCGAGAGGGATGGTTCAGAAGCAAACACCCGATCATCCCCCAGCTTGATACCCTCAACCACCGAGTCAAAATTGTTCTGTATCTCCGTTTTCCAATCGGCATTTGATGATGTCAACTTGAATTTGCTGGAGGAGTACTTCTTTCCAGACTCGCGAACGAATGATTTTTCGACAAGATTCGTGAACTCATTCGGCGTGAGAAGGCAGGCACTCAACAGTGGCACGGTATCGGACTTTTCACTACTGCCGATAAATATGCCCTTTTCCTTCAGGGTTTCAGTGATCTCGCCATTGCTGATGTGATCGCTGTTGAGCAGCACTCTCAAACGATCCCCCCAGAGCATGGCCCGCTCATAATCAAATTGCTTGGCCGGCTTATCCATATCAGCACTCCAAAAGATCGAGAACGGACTCTTTGTAGCAAAACACCTTGATGCTTGCCTTCCTTTCCCGAAAGGCCATCAGGACAGCATCTTTCACTTGCTTGTCGTCTGCCGGGTGGTAGCTTTCCAAGCCGATGAAAATATCCTGCACCCAGCCATCGGCAAAGTCGAAGGCCAAGCTGCAAAGTTTCTTCAGGGATTCTTCTGAGAATGCCTGCTTGGCATACAGGCAGAGAGATGGCTTTTCTCCCAGCATGAACCGGAAGGGGATAAGGTCTGAAGCCAAAAGCTCAATTGGCAGCAGATCGCCGTATCGCTCATCTGCGTTTGCGATGACATTTCCAAGCTTGGGGTAATAAAAATGGTATTGCTGCCCTTGCTTGATGGCCCTGAAGTGACTGATCGCCTCTTTGATGAAGGAGGCCCGAGCCATATCCACGAGATATAGGGGACAGTTTGACGATAAATCCAACTGGATACGACTCAAGGCGGGCTTGATGTCTTTATCCAGTGTTTCCCCGTCTCCATGCGTCCATACGAGTAGGCCTATGTGCTTCTTCTGCTTGCGCCCTCCGAAGGTTTGTATTGCTTGATTGATTTCTGAGCTGATTTTTGAGCAGGAGACTATTTCATCAAGCTCTGACAGATGGCCTTTGAACGTCGTTCTGACACCTTGCTCTCCTTTTGGGTAACCATTTTTGGCATTTTTCGAGGAGATATAAACAACATCGGTTCGGCTGTCATGGAGCGGGTTGTCATAGATGAACACAAAATCATTGCCATGCGTTTGCTTGTCGTGTGCCGCTCTATTGCATGGAATGCTGACGCCCTTCAGGAGGTTGCTCCACCCAATCAGCTTCAGGAGTTCTTCCGTGATCTTCTCGCCATTCTCACCTGATGTCTTCGATGACTCACCCATGCTTCTTCCCCAGTGTTATGCTTATCTGGATGGCTTGCCCGTCATCCTTGAAGCTTACATCATTGAATGAAAGATTTTCCGGCAGTATCAATCCAATATCCTGACCCAGATTAATGCGGTTAAACATTTTTTTCAGCTTGGCCTGAAGATTTCTGGTCGGCACATTGATTTCGTCGGCATCCACCAGTCCCTTGCGTTCGGTGATTCTGGCCAGCTCGGTGCTCCACACATCGGATGAGACGTATTTCTCTGAGACCGTCCTGATCTCATCGCCCGGCACTTCGTCCCGGTCTGCACACAAAGCAATGACCTCGCGGCAAAAATCCTGCCTTGCCACGGGGCTTTCGATGTTGTCCCGTACCTTCTCTATCAGCCCGGCAGCGACGGCTGTTTTTGTGTTTTCATTGGGAACCTGCTTCGCTTTGAGAAAATCTTCAATCCAGTATTTTGTGCGGCTGCTCAGGCGGTCGATGGCATAAATGATTTCAGAGCCATCAACGATGAGTGCGCCTTTGTCAATCAGATCCGGATTGATGCCGCTTGACACTTCGAGCCGCCTGCTTTCTCCATCGGTACCGGTGGAAATGTACTGCTGCTTTGATTCCGCCTTGTAAACTCCGATAGCAGACTTGTACTGCCCATGCAGTTTCAGCTTGTCAAACAAAATGACAAACAAATCTCCTGATGCAATGTTGGGGTGATGTGCCGAAGCGTACAAGTGTGTAGCCAAGTTCCTAGAAAGCTCTACAAAAGAGATTTTCTTGGAAAAGAAAGCAGACACATGGTGAGCCACGTCATTCAGTGTCATGTCGCTTTCATGGGTGAGTATGTACTGATTCTTATCGCTGACGATGCCTCGCAGATAGCCGCCAAGTATTAAATTTGCGATGCTTTCCGTAATGTCGAAGCATTGATTTGCCAAGGTCAGCGGCTCTTCTCGCAGGCGATTTCCAACCTGATGCAGGATGATGTCCTCAACAATCGATTCACCAATCTCCATTGGTCTCATACCAATTCTCCGGCCTCTAATTTATCCCACGCTTCCAATACTAGTCTTCGTGTACGGTATTCTCCGAACTCGGTGATCTCCCTCTCTTTCAGTACACGTAATGTTTCGGAGGGATAGTCATCGCCCGCTATGTCAGAAGGATCAAGGATATAGCAGAGCTCTTCGCGGGTAAGGCCATAGAGTCGAGCGTAATAGGCGTCTAGCTCTGCGCGAAATTGAAGCCTGCGCGATGGGTTCCAGGAAAATGGAGCGCCTTGAAAACCCATGTCCTCCGCAAATTTTTTTAAGCTATGAGTGGTATACGTGAGCTCAATAACTCTGCTTGCAATGAATTCTTCATCCACTTCCGAATAGGAGTCCGGTGGCAAAACAGGAAATTGCTGAACAAAAAATAAGTTTAAGTTTGTTCCGCTCACTTTCCATCGTGCAATCACGTCAATTATTATTGATCCAAAATTTGCGATAAGGCATGCCACCTTTTTTCTGGAAAGAGAAGGGGGTAGCCTCACAAGAATCAAGCTATTCCCCATGGCGGAAAATGGCAATACGCTGGATATGAATCTTCTAACGTTGGAATGGTTGCTCATTGAGCGAAAGCACAAGAACCAATTGTCTTCGTAGGACCCAAGCCGTTTTTTCACTTCATTGGAGTTCACATAGAATCTCGGATTCACTTCAAAGAAAGGGTCTGCGTATTGCTCAATAGAGAGCCGGGGAAGCGCCCGTGTATCATCAGTCGCCCCCAAAGGGTAACTACCAAACCGATGATCATATAGAGTCATCATTTTTGCTTCGTAGAGAGGGAGGTATCCGTCAAGTTCTGCATTGCCGATTGGCACTTTTTCTTCTTTTTGTATGTCTTCGGTCGTCAGAAAAAGGTGGCTATCGTTCGACATGTGGAACATGGTCATGAACGAAATGCCCCACGGGTTTTGCGCGGGTTCCACGACTTTGGCCTGTTTGCCCTCGCCAGCGGTGACGGCATCGCGTATCAGCACCGGCGCAGCACGGTAGAGCTTCTTGGTCAGCTCCGCGTCGCGCTCGCTGCGGAATACCGGGCAAGTGAGCGTATTGGGGTTGATAAGGCGGAAGTCTTCTGGGGATAGAGTAAAACGCCTCCTGTTGTCATTAATATCTTCAACTCTCTTAAGGAGGAAGGCGAACTTGGCTGTTTTGGATTCACCTATCGTTACAAGAGAGAATCTAACCAATGTTGCGACTGCGGGAAATATACGGTCGGAGTTATCAAAGTCATAAAGACTAACTAGTCTGCTCGCTTGAGTGAGGTTGGCGAAATAGGCTTTTGTGGATGCATCGGTAGCGATGCCGGTGGGCACGATGAATCCGGCACGGCCGCTGTCGGCATGGATTTGCAGGATGGTTTCAGCAAACAACGCGTAGGTGTTCACATCGCCCACGCCGGTCAGCGGGTAGCGGCCGCCGTCGGCGCCTTTCACATGGGCAAACACGCTGGCGGCTTCCGCCGTACGGCGGGCGGTGACGAATTCGCGGTAGAGGCGTTTTTCGGCCTCGTCCTCGTGTGCTTCGTGGGCCAGGTCGGGGGACAGGTGGCGTGCCAGCATGCCCTCGCTGAGCCACTGAATGCGCTGAGCGCGTTCGGCCTTGTTGCGGGCTTGCGCCACATCGCGATGGCGGGTGGCGAAGAATTCTTCCTCTTGCAGCTTGATGCGCTCCCACGGCGGATTGCCCAGCACACAGTCGAAGCCGCCCTGCGCAAACACCTGCGGGAAGGCCAGCGGCCAGTGGAAAACGCGGGCCTGTTCGCAGGCCGCGCGTGCGGCGGCGATGGGCGCGGTGTGCTCGGTCTGGGCGCGTTGCGGGTCGGTCAGCAGCGCATGCAGGGTGATGCTGGTGGGCACGGTTTCTGCCGTGCCCTCCGTCTTGGGCAGCAGGTAGGCGCCCACTAGCACATCGGCGGCGTGGGCCAGCGGGCTGTGGGCGGAGTCTTCCAGAAAGCGGCGCCAGGCCTGTTCCTTGGCGGCCACCTGCTCGGGGGTGTCAGCGAGCAGGGTTTCGATGGCGCGCAGGGCATCGAGGCCGCTGCGGTTGTCCACGCCCAGCAGCATCTGCTTGCCTTGCAGGTCTTTGGCGATCTGCTTGAGACCGGCGGCGTTGGCCTTGGCCAGTGCCTTGCAGACGTCCTTGTCGTCGCCGCTCAAGGGCTTGAAGGCATCCTTGGCGATACCTTGCTCGAGCACGTTCAGGTCGGCCAGGCCCAGCAAGGCGTCGCCCACTTGCAGGTGATGGTCAAGAAAGCCCAGCGGGCGGCCTTCCTCGTAGCCTTCGAGCCACAGCGCCATGCGCGCCAGTTCGATGGCCATGGGGTTGCGGTCCACTCCAAAGATGCAGCGGGCCACCACTTCGCGCAGGGCGTGGCGGTAGTCCTGCGGCTGGATGGCGCCCTCCTGCCCGCCTTCCAGGCTGCGCAACTGGGCCAGTTTTTCGGCCAGACGGCGGGCAGCGGCGAGCAGGAAGTGGCCGCTGCCGCAGGCCGGGTCGATGACGCGGATGGCCAGCAGCGCCTCGGTGGGGTTGGCCGGGTTGGCGGCCAGGCGCTGTTCGATGACGGGGTCAAGCGCGCTCCTGATCAGCTCCTGCACCAGGCTGTCGGGGGTGTAGTAGCTGCCGGTGAGCTTGCGGGCGTTGCCGGCGGTGCTGCCTTCCTCGGTGCGGCCGACGAAGCCGAAGGTGCGGGCGGGCAGGTCGATGGCGGGCACCAGTTCCAGCAGGCTTTCGTAGACACTGCCCAGTTCTTCCGGGCCCATGTTGCGATAGTCCACCGGCACCAGGCTTTGCGCGCCGGCCGGCTTGGCCCAGCGCAGATGTTGCAGGGCCGCCAGCAGGTGGGCGTTGTCCAGGCTGGCGGCATCCAGATCGGGGCATTGCGCGGGAGCGAACAGGCCGCCCAGGGCGGGCAAGGCCAGACGCGGCTCGCCTTGTGCCAGGCCACGGAAGACGATGCGGATGGCCTGCCACTGGTCGTTGTGCCGAGTGCGGGCACGGCGTTTGAGGCACAGCTCGCGCAGGCGGGCCAGGGCATAGCCTTCGGCATAGGCGCGGCGGGCGGTTTGTGCTTCGGCGCTATCGTCCTGCGGATGCAGCAGGCCGCGCTCTTCCACGGTGAAGACGAAGATGAGCCGGTAGACCAGGCGCAGCAGTTGTTGGAAAAAGGCGTCCTTGCTGAGTGTGCCGTCATGCAGGGCGGTGCGCAGGGCGTGGTTGTCGGGGTGTTGCAGGAAGCCCTGACCAAAGGTCAGCAAGGCCTGCTCGACGCCGTCGCGCAGGCCGTCGCGTACGCGGGTGCCTTCCTGCTGGCCTTCGCTGCGCCATCGTTCCCAGATGCAGGTTGCGCCACCTTGATCGTGGTGGCTGGGCGCACGACTGGCATGCAGCAGGCGCCAGACGTTGGCGAATTCGGCGTAGCGCTGGCCGCCCAGCAGGTCGGCCAGATCGACTTCGAGAAAGCTGGGGCGGGTGAGGCTGGCGGCATCGCGCAACAGGCGCAGTTGCCTGCCGTTGCTGACGATGCCCCAGAGGTGATCAGGGCTGGCGTTGAGCAGCTCCTGCATGGCCTGGAAGGGGGCCTTCCTGCGACTGCCGCCGCCCTGCACGGCAAAGTGCGCGTCGGCCTCGTCCAGCCCCAGGGAATACGGGGCAACGAGTACGGGCAGGCTGCCGTTCGTCAGGCTGACGGGGTAGCGCAGTTCCCCCACCGACTGTGCCGAAGTGGCTTGCAGGGTGGCGTAGCCGAAGGCATCGCGCAGCAGTTCGTGCACGAAAGCGGTGGTGAGCTGGGCGGCATCGACGTCGGCGCGCTCCATCTGCGCGGCGAAGTGCTGCCACTGGGCGCAGGCGATCTGGAAGGCGCGGCTGTATTCGTCCTTGAGCTTGACGCCCTTGGGCGTGCCGTAATCGGCCTCGCTCTGGGCGCTGGCGCGGCCCTGGGCGGCTTTTTCCAGTTGGTCGGGCAGGAACAGGCCACCTTCAAGCTTGAGGGTGGGCAAATCCAGCGTGGCCTGGGTCTTGCGGATGCGTTTCATGTTATTCGTCGGCCTTTGTAACAACTTCCCAATAGCCGCCCTTGGTGGGGCCATGGCGGCGTAGCTTGCCGGTGCGTTTGAGCTGGTTGAGGTGGTACTTGACACCGTCGGGGCTGAGCCCCGTTACCCGCGCCAGCTCGACGGTCGTGATGCCTGGCTGGCTGCGCAGGTGTTGCAGCAGGATTTCTTGGGTAGTCCTTGGTAGTTCTTGGGTAGTTTCTTGGGTAGCCTGCGGTAGTTCCTGGGTAGTTTTCAGGCTGGTTTCCGGTCTGATCGCGGGTGCATCTTGCGAGGCATCCAGCGCGGATGGCCGGTTGAAACGGGTGATGAACAGACCGCCAATTTCGTCAAAGCTGGTGCTTGGGGCATTTTCCAGAGCGAGATAAGGCTGCTGCCAGCCTTCGGCCTTGATGTGCAGACAATGCTTGCCGTCGATGCGCTGTTGGGTGATGTGTGGATAGATGGCCGGTTCGATATGCGCGGTAATGGCCTGGGAGACATCACGCAGGGTCTTTTCGTTGATCTCCAGGCCTACGGCTTTGCCGTTGGGTGCAATGCCGAACCACAGCTCGGCCTGGCCGTGTTTGTTGAGCATGGCGGCCAACGAGATCAGGCCCTGCTTCAGCTCAGCCAGGGATTTTTTCAGCTCGACGGTTTCGGTTTCCGTCATGGTGAGTACCTGGTCCATCAGAGCGCATCCGGCAGCAGGACGTAAACGCCCATGACGTCGACCAGCAGACAAGGGCTGACGCTGTGGTGGCCCACGTCGCGGGCGGCGGCGCGTACGCGCTCGTGGTCGGCCAACAGGGCTTGGGCGCGTTGCTCTGCCAGGGCTTGCAGTGGCTGGGGATGCGCAGCGAGAAAATCGAGCGCGGCGCGCACTTCGCGTTGCACGGCTTCTGCGGGCAGGTTGCCACTGGGCGTACATTCGAGCAGGCAGTTCACGCTGTCATCGGCCAGCCATTGCGGATTGGTTCGGCCGCGCACGGCCAAGGCCACGGTCTCCTCGGCCATCATCTGGAAAGGCTCACGACGGCGCACGTAGCTGAGCTGATGCCGCAAGCGCAGCAAATAGATCGTGGTGGCGACATCGACGTCGTCGGTCAGCGTGGCCGCACAGCGGGCTGCCAGCGGTCGTTCGCTGCTGAGTGCATCTTCCAGCAGGTGCTGAGCCAGCAGGCCGACCAGCGGGTGGCTGCGGTGCAGCTCGGCGAAGTCGATGTTGAGCGGTTTGTCGATGCCTTCATCGGACAGGCGCTGGCGCAGTGCTTCGGGCAAGTGCTGCGGCAGGAAGCGGGACTGCTTGCGGCCCATTTCCAGGGGGGAGCCGAGGCGAACGCAGGCGCTTTGCAGGAAACGCTGCACATCGGCCTGGGTACCCAGGGCTTGTTGCTGTTTGTGCCATTCCGGCAGCACCTCGTCGGGCTTGATGCGGCGTTGGGCAAAGACGGTGCGGTTGGCCTTGGCTTTTTCCAGGGCGTCCTGCCACTGGGCCTGCAATGGCGCCAGCAGTTGCTCGGATTCGCCGAAATCAAAACGGGCTTGCCGCGGGGCCATGCTACTGTCGCTGCGCCGCATGAGAGCCGCCTTGACCAGGGCCTGGCTGATGCGGGCTTCGTCCTCGGGCAGGGGCACCAGCACGCCCAGTTCCTTCTGGATGGTTTCGCCCTTGCGCAGGATGACGTTGAGCACGAAACCATCGACCGGGTTGTCCTGCCCGTAAAGCATGGTGCAACGGACTTCGTCGGCCTGCTGGCCGAAACGATCGACGCGGCCTTCGCGTTGTTCGTGGCGTGTGGGGTTCCAGGCCAGGTCGTAATGGACGACGGCGGTGAACAGATGCTGCAGGTTGATACCTTCGGAAAGGCAGTCGGTGGCGACAAGGATGCGTTGCCCGGCATCTTCCAGGCCTTCCACGCGCTCACGACGTTCTTCCGGGGTGAGCTCGCCGGTGACGGCATCGACGGTGGCCTTGGGAAAGGCGGCCTTGAGGTGCTCGGCCACGTAATGGGCGGTGGCGACATAGCGGCAGAACACCACGGGGTGATAGCCATCTTCAAGCAAGGAACCGATGTGCCGGATGAGCGCGGCCAGCTTGGGATCGCCCTTCTTGCCGGACAGGCGCTGTGCTTCGGCAATGAGGTCGTGCAGGCGGCTGGCGTCCTGCAATTGGGCGGGGGGCTCCAGGTCACTGCCCATCAGGTCGTCGGCTTCGCCATCGTGCAGGCGCTCGTCACTGAGCAAGTCGTCATCCGCCATGGTGCCTTCCAGCCGCGTGGTCAGGGCCTTGACGGCAGCCGCAGGCGATGATGCCACGCAGCGCAGCAAGGCCAGGGTGGCGTACCAGATGAGGCGGGCGCCACCTTGCTGCGTGTCTTGCTGCTCAATGGCTTCCGCCATTTCCCGGCAGTAGTCCTGCACGGCATCAAAAAACGCACCCCATTCGCCGCTGAGCTGGTAGGTGAGCTCGGTTTTCATGCGGCGGGGGAACCCCCGCCCATCTTGGGTTTCGGCCTGCCACTCGGCGATGTCCTTGCGGCGGCGTTGCACAAAATGGCGGGCGAGTTCCTGACGCAGCGGATCGGAGGCCGTCATGCGCCCTTGCAGCGCTGCAAAGCGGGGATCGAGCAGCGACAGCAGGTTGTAGAAGGCGGTTTCGTCACCGGAGTGCGGGGTGGCGGTTAGCAGGATCAGGTGTCGCTGCGCGTCACGGGCAAGGCGTTGCAGCAACTCGAAGCGCAATTGCTTGCCGGTGCCGCTGCTGGCGCACGTGTGGGCTTCGTCAACGATGATGCATTCGGGGGCAGCGGCAAGAAACTGTTCGCGGTGGCGTTCGCTCTTGATGTAGTCCAGGCTGACGACCACCACGGGATGATGGTCGAACAGGCGCACGCCATGCGGCAGTTCGCGTTCGATGCGCGATGCGGATGCCGAGGTCAGCGCGATCGCGTGCAGGTTGAAACGGGTTTCCAGCTCACTTTGCCATTGCTCGACCAGATGTGGCGGACATAGGATGGCCAAGCGGGCGATTTCGCCACGGTCCATGAGCTCACGTGCGATTAGGCCGGCTTCGATGGTCTTGCCGATGCCGACGTCATCAGCGATCAGTAGGCGCACGGTAGACAGTCGCAATGCCATCAGCAGCGGCACAAGCTGGTAGCCGCGCGGCTCCACGGCGATATTGCCAAAGGAGCGGAACGGGCCGGCACCGGCACGCAGTGTCATCCGCAAGGCATCGCGCAGCAACAGCGCGGCGGCGTGGTTGCCGGCGTGCGCGGGATCGGGCCATTCGAAGGAGGCTGGTTCGACGGGATGGAGTTCCAACTCTGGGATCAGGGCGATGCTTTCGTCCTCGGCGCCGCTCAATGGACGCAGGCGCAGCCAGTCGCGGCGGGAGTCGTTTTGCACCACCCATTCGCGGCCTCGGGCACGTACCAGGCTGCCGGGCAGAAAGTCGTGTTCAAGGGTTGTCATGTGCCTTTATTCCTTGGGGCCGAACACATCGGCGTGTGCGGCGAACTGTTGTGGCCAGTGTGAAGCGTCCGAAAAATCGAGCACCTGCCAGCCTTTGTCCTGCAATACGCTGGCGGTCTGCTCATCCACTGTGGACAGAAACACCAACGCACGAGATGCCTTGTACTGGGCTGCGGCGATGGCCGCGCCATTGTTGACGGGTACATTGACCGCATCAGGTTGTCTAGCCCCGGCCTGGCGGAGTGCAGACAGCCAGACGTCGAGCAGCTCGTCTTCTGAAGTCGTTGCGGCAACGGTGGCCGGGCTGTTCGCTACGGGCTGCACCTGGGCATTGGCAAGCGCGACCAGCAGCTTGAGTGCATCCGCGTTACGGCGGTTGATGTGCTCGTGATCCGGCTGATTGAAGTAGGAGAGCAGGCATTGGTAACAGCCGGCCTCGCATTGATGATTGCCCAGTTCATCGGTCTGCTCCAGTGACGGCAGATCGTCCAGCGTCCAAACGCCGCTCTGCGGTGCGCGGTAGTGAATCAGTTGCAGGGCATTGCTGGCGACGAGTGCAAGGTCGTCGCGATGATTTGCCAGACGAGTGAGCACGCCTGCACCGCCTTCGGCCGCTTCGTAGAACAGCAAGGCACGGCGCTCATCTGCCTTGGGCAGTGGCTCGACCACCAGCTCGGATTCCTCGATCTGGAAGGTCATTTCGATGCCACGCTTGAGGGCAGCCTGCAAGGTAGCCATGGCCTCCAGCGACAGGGTATGTAAAGGTGCGAAGATCAGCAGGTTGCGATGATCTTCCACAAAAGGAACGATGCGTTGGTTGGGCACCTTTTCCAGCAAGGCATCGTCGTTGCCGTTGTCGTCTTCCGCATCCGGTGCGTCCTGCTTGCTCCAGGTGCCGGTAATGGGATTGATGTAGAAGCCCAGTTGCTCTTTGTTCTTACGCCTGCGCCAGCCGCGGTTGATACGCCAGATTTGCGCAGCAGGCGCATAAGTGAGTTCGCCCAACAATTCTTCGCCCAGCCGGACTTCGGCTTTCTGCTTCTGAATCTGGCCATCGGGCCCGGGCAGGAAACGGTAGGTGGTCTGCAACTCGAAGCCCTGACGCTGGCGCTCCTCGTCGTTGATGGAGATGCGCTCGGTGGCTACCGTCTCCACGGTTTCGATGCGATAGAGCTCGCGCACCCAATCGTGCTCGGTGAGCAAGGCATCACAGTTTTCGCAGCGATTGACCAGCGGCTGTTCGCCGCCCGGGTCACCGAGATGCCCGTAGCCGCACTGACTGCACACCAGAGAGGCAATGGTGGCCAACTGGCTGCTACCGGAAATGTGGTCTGTATTGCCGACGTTGAGTTTGGCTCGCACCACGCGGTACATGCGGCCCTGGTGATAGATGAGGCTGCGAGGACCGAACTCTGACAGAGCCAGGAAACGCGGGCGGCTGACCATGCTGCCTTCGTCGTCCTTGCCATTAACGGTCTGACCGCCACGAGCGGGAATCCAGGCCATCAGCGGCAGGCGCGGGAAGTTGTAGCCGGGCAGGAAGCCCTGGCTGGCCAGGTAGCGATAGGTGTAGAAGTCGTTGTTCTGGCCATTACCGGATTTGAGCAACACGGCGTACTGGCGCGCGGCATCGCCGTAACGGCGCTGGGCATTCTGGCGCTCGGTGTGCGAAGCGGTATGGCTCTTGACGATGCGATCAGCCATGTCCATCTGCTGACGCGTTGCATCGAACAACACGCGCCAGCGTTCCAGCGCTTCGGAGAACGCCTTGGGTGCATTGGCGATGACCTGGTGTACGTAGTCAGGCGTGAACCAGGCGCTGCTTGCCAGCTCTTCCTTGAGCTGATCGATGACCCGGCAGGCACTGGCCAGGGCACGCTGCTGGACGGTCTGCGCTTGTAGCGCTTCCTGCAAGGGCTGTTTCAGTGGTTTGCCGGGCCGCTCAAGATCCAGCATGGGCGCAATGCTGTCGTCCAGCGGCACCTGGGTGCTGGCCAGCCAGACCGCTTGCAGATGGCTGTCGATCAGGTCGCGGTTGGCCAGATCGAGTGTGGGTGCGCGTACCACGCCATGCACCATCTCGTTGGCATTGTGGAAGAACCACTGGTCGTGCGGACTGAGTGCCGCGCAGTAGGTGATGACCAGCGCCTGCTGGCCCGAACGACCCGCACGGCCGCTGCGCTGGGCGTAGTTGGCGGGGGTCGGCGGCACGTTGCGCAGGTACACGGTGTTGAGCGCGGAGATATCCACACCCAGCTCCATAGTGGGGGAGCAGAACATCACCGGCAGGCGCTCCAGCGGCGCTTCGTGGGCCGGGTTCTGCGCCCAGTCCTGCCTGTCTTTTTCGGTGTAGCGGAAGCGCTGCTCCAGCAGTTGCCGGCGTGGCGCATCCACCTGGGCGGTGTGTTCCTGGGCCTCGAAATCGAACAGCGGATGTGAAGGCTGACGCAGCAGGTCGGCAATGCCGAGATACAGGGTGCGGAAATACTGGTTGATGCGATTGCTATCGGTTTGCGGCTGATCGGCAATCAGGCACCAGTCCAGGGCGGCTGCGTTCAGGCGCCAGCCGGCGAGTTGCGAATCAATGGCATGTTTTTGCACATAACCATAGTTGCTGGCTGCCTTGAGCATGTCTTCGATCAGCTCAGTCCATTCGGCGTCTTTCCATTTCTTGACCTCGCCAGCGCAAGCGCTATCACTCCAAAGCTTGTTTATCTTGATTTGCCGCAATAGACGGGATCGCGGACCGCCAGTCACCAGATGCTCCGATCCTCCCTTTTTGTATTCCGGGCGCTTGCCGAGGATGAGATAACGGCCGGTATCGAGTTTTTCGTCGGGAGCGAAGGCCCAACGTTCATTCAGGTAGGTGTGGGCGCTGGTACGTGCCTTGTCCTGCTCAACCGGGTCGAGGTAACGGCTTTCCAGGCACAGATGGCGGCGCAAGGTGTCGAACAGCAATTCGTACAGAATTGCTCGCTGCACCGCCGTCAGTTTGTTCAAGGTGCTGTTTGCGGCAAAGATGCTGGTGTCAGCGCTAAAGGTGGCCAGGTCTCGGTACCGAATCTGCAACAGGCCAAGCTGATCCAGATTCGGATTATTGAAGCGCCAGCCACGCCGTAGATCGCGCAGCAGCCGGTAGGCAATAATGAATCGCAAGGTGCGTTGCGCTTCCTGCCGTGCCAGCCCCATGAGCTTGGGAGTGCGCAGATATTCCACCAAGGTGGCTTCATCGACCCCTTGAAAGCCGAGGGCCTTGAATACGCTTTCGGCCAGGTTTTCTTCATCAAGCTGGCCGCCACTTGCCTGTAGTGCGCCGATCAAGCCGGCACGCAGCGTCAACAGGAAAATGAAATCGTTGAAGTGACCCGCCTGCAGCGCGGCATCCTGGCGGTTGTCGGTAAACCCAAGCAATTTACGCGGATCAGGTTGGCCTGGAGCCGGCTCGGGAAGTGCAAACAGTTGCTGTAAGGCCGCCAGGGCAATCATGGTAGTGGCCGAAGAACGGCCTTCCCCGGACAAACTGGCGAGGCGGTTGGCATCTTTGCCGTGGGCTTCGTGTGTCGTGCCGCAGTTCAGGCAGAAGCGGAACTTTCCGGGAATGAACCAGAACTCCGTCCCGGAGCCTGTTTGTCCTTTGGCATCGACCGTGACCATATAGGGAACGGCATTCTTGTAGGCTGACTTGACTTTGGGCTCGCTTCGGCTGAGGTCGATCCAGGTTTCCGGCAGGTCTTCAAGCAGGCCACCGTATTGCTGCCCGGGCACCAGTGGGCACAGGAAGCCATAGCTGGCGGTGTCGTCTCCTGCTGCGATATCGTCGATTTCACGCGGGCTGAAGCTGACCGGTTGCTGTGCGTGCCAGACAGGCAGGTACTCCTGGCCGCAATCGCGGCAGAAATGCGTGGGGTAAAGCAGCACATTCTCTTGCTGCCGTCCCGGTGCGAAACGCTGGGCATCGAGCGTGACATGGCGCTTGCCTCGCTCTTCCAACGTGGTGAGCACCTTGCCCGGTCCACTGATGAACTGGTGCAGCTTGAACGCGAAAGGCGGCCTGCCCTGGGGCGTGCGCACATCATGGGCAGCCACCAGAAAGCGCTGCAGGGCGGCGCGAGCGGCTTCAGGCTGGCAGCCCGCATCTTCGGCAAGACGGTAGCTGGCCTCTTCCAGCGTCATGGGTTTCGCGCGCCTTGGAGGCTCGTCCGCAGGTAGCTCGATACCCAGGTTCAATTCCACCCAGATAGCCAACGGATCATCGCGAAAAGCGTCGAAATCAGCCCAGATATCCTGCTTTCGCGCAACGGCTTCCGGCAGTTCTGCGCGGATGGCGTTGACGTCCTTGAGCGGGTTAGTGACGCGCTCCAGTGTCTCGCCGATGACGTCATGCTCGCTGATCCGGGTGCCAAACAGTTTGCTGGCCACATCAGCGACAACGCGATTGCGATCGGCTTGGCTGCCTGCGCTGGACATGGTGGCTGATGTGCCGATGCAGACCAGTTGCTCGGCCTTCAAGCGCTCGCGTAAGCGACGCACCAGCAAGGCAACGTCTGCCCCTTGACGGCCACGATAGGTATGCAATTCATCCAGCACCAGGAACTCAAGCCCCTCACAGTGCTCCACCACTCGCCGATCCACTTCGTCGAAGCGCGTGAGGATGTACTCCAGCATCATGAAGTTAGTCAGCAGGATATCGGGCGGGTCATCCGCGATGGCGCGGCGTTCTGTCTGGCTTTCTTGGCCGGTGTAGCGCTTGACGGTGAAGGGTCGGTGCTCTGGCGCATAGCCATGCAGAAACTTATCGAGCTCTTCCAGCTGGCTGTTGGCCAGAGCGTTCATTGGATAAATCACAATGGCTCTGGTACGTGCTTTGCCATCGGAGTCCTTGGCCTTGAGAATGCGGTCAATGACTGGGATGAAAAAGGACAGGGACTTACCCGACCCCGTTCCGGTAGTGACAACGTAGCTCTGGCGTTCCTGACCTTTGGCCAGAGCTTCCATTTGGTGCTTGTAAAGATGCAGGGGTTCTGGCTTGCCTTCAGTCTTTCCAACCTGGAAGATTTCTGCGCAGGCAGGATGCAAGACCCCCTCTGCCACCAGCTTCTGCACCGTGCCTTGGCGTTGGTAATTCGGGTTGATCTGTACCAACGGCTCAGGCCAATAGCGGCCCTGCGCATACTGATGTTCGACCTCGGCTTGGATATCAGGCGCGGCGATACGAACGAAACTGCGGGAAAAGCTGCCATATCGCTCGATGAGCTGGTCGCGGAACTGGAAAACGTTATCCATGTAGAGTCCTCACTGATCCATCTTGCGGTCAATCGCCAGAACCGCTGCTCTATCCGAGGTGCCCGCTGTGACGCGCTTCCACTTTGCCCCTCTTCCCTTGCCAGTCGATTCGATCAATCCCTCTGACTTCATCGCCCGCAGCACCAGCCGCACCATGTCCCGGCTCACGCCCGGGCAGGCCTCTTCGATTTCGGAAATCGAAAACGGCAGGCAGCGCCCCAGCACTTCCGCTCGCACCCGGTCGCCTTTACTGCCACGGCCACGTTCGATGGTGCCGACACGCTCCTCGAACTCGCGGTATGCCCGCAGCAAGGCACCCCAGAAGTAGTCGAGCCAGGGCTTTGCGTCGTGCTGCCCCTGGTGCCAGCCCTGCGAGCTGGCTTCAAAAGTGTTTCGTGAGCCTTCCTTGGTTTCCTCGAAGATGCGTTCCAAACTGATGTAGCGGCCCACGGCATAGTCGAAGTGGTAGAGCAGCAGCAGGGTCAGCAAGCGGGACATGCGACCGTTGCCGTCCGGGAAGGGGTGAATGCACAGAAAATCGAGCATCGCCAGCGGCACCAGTACGAGGGGGTCGGCCAGGCGTTGATCCAGCGCGGTGGCGTAGCGCCCGGCCAGATCGGCCATAGCCATGGGTGTGAGGTGCGCAGCGACCGGCTGGAAGCGTAGACGTGACGTGCCGTCCGGGTGACGCTCGATGATGTCGTTATTGGTAGCCTTCCAGCGCCCGCCCGCCTGTGGCATGTAACGGTACAGCAGGGTGTGGAGTTGCAGCACAACACCCTCGCTGAAGGGCATGTGCGCGGCAGACTCGTGGATCAGCGCCAGGGCATCGCGGTAGCCGGCGATCTCCTGTTCGGAACGGCTCTTTGGCGTTGCGTTGCGGATGACCAGCGACTTCAACCGCGAGGGTGCGACGACAACGCCTTCCAGCCGGTTAGATGACTCGGTGGACTCCAACACCGCGATCTGGCACAGACCCTTGAGGGCTTCGGGCGACTGCGCGGCATAGAGTTGCTGCTTGCCCTGATACTCGCCCAGTGTGCGCAACGTGGCGGCCTGGGTGCCATCGAAGCGAAGCGCGGCAAGGTACTCGGGTGTGAGCGAGTGCATGGAAATGTAAGCCCAGGCTGTCTAAATGGGGTAATCATAGCCATTAAATGGGGTATTGTCTCTACAAATACCCTGTTATCAGTCTCTGACTACTCCATTTCCTCAGCTTCTTGATTTTGACGTGCGCTTGCACCTCCTCGGCATTCACCACCCTCATATATTTTCCTTTACTGACAGGCCTTGAGGATCTGGTTTCAAGCCATGCGTACGAGCGTACTCCAACACCAGAATTTCGATCATTGAGGCCACCGAGCGGCGCTCGCGCTCAGCCGCCAAGCGCAAAAGCTGCTTGATCTCAGCGGAGGTGCGGATGGATAGGGTTTCGTCCTTCAGGCGTGACATGGCAGCGTCTCATCAGTGATGTCACGCAAATGTACTGCATTTTGCCCCACCTCGCCATGATTCTCTTCAGGGCGTAGATTCCGTGCTTGGGGCTGCTCGATGGCGCGGCACCTTGGCGGTAGCCGGCTTTACAGGGCGCTCAGCCTTGAATCGAACCGGGTTTTGAGGAGGCTGCATTTCTTGAGAGAATGCAGCCATGAGCAAGAACAACAAATTTTCGCCTGAAGTCCGTGAGCGTGCCGTGCAGTTAGTGCGGGAGCATCGGGACGGTAGCCCATCTCGTTAAGGCGGGTACTGCCGCTGGTCCGCGTGGCGTGTGGGCTATAGGCGCCACTCCACCCCAAAACCTTGAGTGCCTGGCGAAGCGATGCGGCGGACATAGGGGCGTTGCGATCATCTCGGCCAGGAAACAAGTGCTTGCGGTTGCCGGTAATGGCATGCAGTCCTTTGAGCATCTCCACTGCCTGTCGTGGCAGAGGCACGACGTGCTCCTTGCGCGCTTTCATGCGCTGCGCCGGGATACGCCACACAGCCTTCTCAAGGTCAAACTCATCCCAGGCCGCCTCGGCCACTTCGGTCGGTCGCGCCAGGGTCCACCACATCAGTTGCATGCAATGACTTACCTGAAAGCTGCTGCGGTGGTTTGCGAAGTCGCTCAGCAGTTTGCCGATCTGCTCTTTACTCAGTGCCGGCTTGTGCTGGGTCTTGTTTGCCGGTAGCGCCTTGCGCACCGGCCAAACCGGGTCGCTGTCGGCTCGCAAGGTGGCGACGGCGAACTCGAATACGGCGGACATGGTGCGCCGCGCCTCGGCTGCGACCGTGGGCGCGCCACGCTTTGCTGTTTTCTGCAGGATGTCCAGGACATGGGTTGGCGTTAGACGTTGAACAGGAAGTTCAGCACGTCGCCGTCTTGCACGACATACTCTTTGCCTTCTGCACGCATTTTGCCGGCTTCCTTGGCGCCCTGCTCACCCTTGTAGGCGATGAAGTCGTCGTAGGAAATGGTTTGCGCGCGGATGAAGCCACGCTCAAAATCGGTGTGAATGACACCAGCGGCCTTGGGGGCCGTGTCGCCGATTCGAATCGTCCAGGCTCGGACTTCCTTCACACCCGCCGTGAAATAGGTCTGCAGACCCAACAAGCTGTATGCCGCGCGAATCACGCGATTCAAGCCGGGCTCTTCCATACCCATGTCAGCGAGGAATACGTCTTTGTCTTCGTCGTCGAGCTCGGCAATTTCAGCCTCCACCGACGCGCATACAGCCACGACCGGCGCATTCTCTGCAGAAGCGTATTCGCGCACGGCGTCTAAGTGGGGATTATTCTCAAAGCCGTCTTCCCGCACATTGGCCACATACATGCAGCGCTTGGCCGTAATGAAGCAGTAAGGCTTGATCAGCGCCTGCTCGTCGTCGCTCAGGTCGAGGGAACGGACAGCCTTACCCTCGTTCACGACCGACATCACCTTTTCCAGAACCGCCACTAGCTTAATGCCTTCCTTGTCGCCGGACCGGGCCAGCTTCAGGTTGCGCTGCAAAGCTTTGTCGGCTGTAGCCATATCCGCCAGAGCGAGTTCAGTGTTGATGACTTCGATGTCGGAAATGGGATCAACGCGCCCGGCCACGTGCACCACGTTGTCGTCTTCGAAGCAGCGCACCACATGCACGATGGCATCGGTTTCGCGGATATTGGCCAAAAACTGGTTGCCCAAGCCTTCGCCCTTGGAGGCGCCCGCCACCAAACCCGCAATATCCACAAATTCCACTACAGCGGGCAGCACGCGTTCGGGCTTGACGATTTCCGCCAATGCAGCCAAACGCGTATCAGGCACTTCCACCACGCCCACGTTGGGTTCGATTGTGCAGAAGGGATAGTTTTCGGCGGCAATGCCAGCCTTGGTCAAAGCGTTGAAAAGAGTCGATTTACCAACGTTGGGCAAGCCAACGATGCCGCATTGCAGAGCCATGTATTCGTGTATCCTTGGGAGGAGTCGATAAGCTAACCGAACCGACGCAAATCTATCAGTCTCGTAGCTGACAAAAGCCGCCATTGTACAACCCAGGCGCAATACCTTGTGCCCGCTCCTTGCCTCTTGGCATCTTGAGCCTGCTAGATATAACCCCTTCGTCATTCCCGCAATCCGAAGCGTATGCCCGTTTGAGACGGAAAAATGAAAACAAGCCACCATACTGCTGACAACATCGCCGTATACATGTACCACCACATATCGGATCAACCCGATTCCCTATCGGTCACTGCCCGGCGGTTCGAGCAACAAATACGCGGCCTGGCCAGCGATGGCTATACCTCACTGGGGGCCGAGGATTTCGCCGCCTTTATGCGGGGCGAACCCATGCCTAAAAAATCGGTGCTCATCACCTTTGATGACGGCTATCTGGACAACTGGGTGTATGCGCACCCGGTATTGCAGCGCTACGGTTTTAAAGCGGTCCTGTTCACCATTACCGGCCTCATCGGTGACGGCCCGGTCAGGCCGCATGCGGGCCAGGGCAAGGCATTGCCGGCGCTTTATTCTCATAAAGAAAGCAAGCAGCGCATGTTCGGCCCCGAGCCCGATTCCGTCATGCTGCGCTGGGAAGAAATCCATGAAATGCTCAAGGCCGGCACCTTTGAGATTCACAGCCACACACATACCCATAAACGCTGGGATACGCTTTGTTCATCTGTTGAAGAAAAAACGCAACGCCTTCATGACGACCTGCTTGCCTCACGCGACACGCTTAACAGGCGGCTAGGCCGGGCTTCCGGCCACTTGTGCTGGCCACAAGGCTATTTCGACGCTGACTACCAGCGTGTGGCGAATACGCTGGGCTTTGATCACCTTTACACCACCGATGCGTACGGCCAGAACAAACCGGGCCAAAACATCAGTCATATTTACCGTTTTGCGGTACGTAACCGGTCGGATGGTTGGTTGCGTCGCCGCACATGGCTGGCGTCCCACCCTACCTTCGGGCCGCTGTACAACAACTGGAAGCGCCGCCCCGCCTGAACACTCCATAGGGCGGGCTCCACAGAGGTGCCACAAGCACAAAAGAACGCCGACACAGCAGGGCTCTCAGCCCTATCAACCCACTCATCAGTATCAAGGAAGTCACACTATGCCTGCTGCCAACTCCCTGCCCACAATTCTCGAACTCCAGCGCCGGCTGGATGCCGGTGAAACCACTTCGGTGGAGCTGGTTGAACAGGCACTGGCCCGTATCGAAGACCCTGCGGGTGAAGGCGAGCGCACCTTCACCGCTGTGTGGGCGGATCAGGCTCGAGCCGCCGCCCACGCCTCCGACACGCTGCGCGCGGCGGGGTTGTGCCGTTCTGCACTAGAAGGTTTGCCGGTTTCCATCAAGGACTTATTCGATGTGGCGGGCAAGGTCACCAAAGCCGGTTCGGCCCTGCGCCGCAACGCGCCTCCCGCCGAACGGCATGCTGCTGCGGTAGAGCGCCTGGTTCTAGCCGGCGCTGTTCTCATTGGCCACACCAACATGACGGAATTCGCGTTCTCGGGCTTGGGGCTGAACCCGCATTACGGTACGCCCACCAGCCCTTGGGACCGTGCCAACCGCCGGATCCCAGGCGGCTCGTCATCGGGAGCCGGGGTATCTGTGGCCGACGGCATGGCGGTGGCCGCTCTGGGCACGGACACAGGGGGCTCGATTCGCATCCCATCTGCTTTTTGTGGGCTGACAGGTTTCAAGCCAACAGCGGCGCGCATACCTGCTGAAGGCGCCTTTCCCCTGGCCAGCAGCCTGGATTCCTCCGGCCCGCTCGCCGCATCGGTCGAGTGCTGTGCCGTTATCGATGCAATTCTCTCGGGAGAAGATCGCCCCCTGCCCGAAGCACTGCCCTTGCAAAGCTTGCGACTGGCCACCACTAAAACCCTGGTGCTGGATGGCGCCGATGCGCATGTGCTAACCACTTTTCAGCGCACGCTCGACACATTACGTGAACACGGCGCGCAGATCGACGAAATTGAGATCCCGGAGTTTCTGGAGCTGGCCGATATCAATAGCAAAGGCGGCTTGGTGTGTGCCGAAGCCTATGCGGTACACCGCCACGAGCTCAAACTTCGGAAGGCTGAGTACGACCCCCTTGTGGCCTCCCGCATTCTGCGTGGCAAAGATATTGACTGTGCCGACTATATCGAGCTGCATGCCAAGCGCCACCGCTGGATAGCGGCGGTCGAAGCCCGCCTGCAAAACTATGACGCCCTGCTGTTGCCCACCGTACCCATTGTGGCGCCAACCATTGAGTCACTGCAGGCATCAGAAGATGCCTATTTCGCGGCCAACGGCCTGATTCTGCGTAACCCCACCCTTATCAACTTCCTGGACGGCTGCGCGCTCAGCCTGCCTTGCCACAAGACAAATGAAGCACCCGTGGGGCTGATGGTGGCGGCGCCTGCCTACAGCGATGATCGCCTGCTGACAGTTGGCCGCAGCATAGAAACGGCTCTCGCCACCTGAAAGAACGCTAAAGCGCCATTTCCGGCGCTGCTTGCAGCGCCAGCCAAACCAGCAGTAAAGGCCCGCCATTAAAGATGGCATGTAATAGGATGGAGGCGCCTATCCCCTGCCTGACTCGCAGCCACCCCAACACCATGCCGGTTACCCACTGCGGCAGCACCAACAGGGGCAGCAGCCACAAAGGCGTCTGCCCCAGGTTGAAGTTATACAAGTGCACGCCTGAAAACATCAGTGCAGCGAGGTGGAACACCCAGGGGAAATGGTAGCGATAAGTGCGCCGCCAGGGCCAAGGCAAGGGGCGGCGCGCTGGGGGCCAAGCGGAGTAATAAGCCCCCCAGCAAAGGAATAGAAATACGGCCAGGAACAAGCCCCCCGCCCACCCCGGGCCATTGAGCATGGCCGCCAGAGCCAAGGGCAGCAGCACCCATATATGCTTAAGCCGCCGCAAGCTATAGCGGAATACCAGCTCTTCGGCCACAGGCGCCCACAGCAAAGCGGTAAGCCATGGAATGGCATCGATATTCAGGCGGTGGGTGGCGCCGCCCATACCGGCCGCCATGACTGCAATGGGGCCTAAAAACAGCAGGTTGATCGCCCACATGAGCAGTGCCCATTGCAGCAGCCGCTTAATGCTTAAGGCCGGAAACCAATCGCGCCAGAAACCATCCCCGGTGGCATGGCCTGCCAGACGCGGGCCAAGAGCCGGCGAGCGAATAAAGCCAAAGAAATCCCCAAGCTCGGCGCGGAACGTAGGCCTGTCAGCCACGATTACCCTCGTGCAAACAGCTCATGGCTTGTTGGAACTCGCCGTCCAGCAGCAATGGCAGCACCACTCGGCAACGGTTAATGCTGTCTTCTATGCCGGTCAGCTCTTCACGCCGCGGCGGATTCAGCACGAAGGCCGCAACCTGTTGAGCCAGACCGAAGCTGCGCGGATGCCCGATTCCCAAACGCAAGCGCCAAAAAGCAGGGCTGGAGAAGACGGCTTGGATATCGCGCAGGCCGTTATGCCCTGCGTGGCCGCCGCCCTGTTTAAGCTTGACCTGACCAGGCAAAAGATCCAGCTCATCATGCAGAACCAGCACCTGTTCGGGCACCAGCTTGTAAAAGCGCATCAAGGCCCCCGCCGCCTGGCCGGAACGATTCATGAAGGTGGTGGGCTTGGCAATGATGACGGCTTCCCCCCGGTGACGCCCCTTGGCCACCCAGGCTGAGAAGTTTTTTTCCAGGGTGAAAGATGCGCCAAGGTCATCGGCCAGGTGGTCGGCAAGCCAAAACCCCGCGTTGTGGCGGGTGGCTTCGTACTGAGGCCCGGGGTTACCCAGCCCTACAATAAGACGAATAGAAGTTGCAGCGCTCATGAACGATTTCAGAATGAAAAAAACCCTTGCCCAGCTTCCGCCCGGCAAGGGTAGCAAGAGTGCCGACAGTATAGGCCAGGCTTGGAATCACTCCGATGCCCGGCCCCCTGATGGCTTGAGGGCTTACTCCTCAGAAGAGGCTTCGCCACCCTCTTCTTGCGCTTCATCTTCCTCAGCCGCTGCACCGCCACCGCGAACCTGGGCATTGGCGATAACCAGATCGCTTTGCGTAACCAGGGTCACACCTTCGGGCAGTTTGACGTCCGCGATGTGCAGGACAGCGCCGCCTTCCAGCTCAGACAGATCGACTTCAATATTCTGCGGCAGATCAGCCGGCAAGCAAGTGATCTCGATATCGGTGACGGGGTGAGTGATCACAGCCGAAGCCAGCTTCACAGCAGGCGAGATATCGGCGTTGATGAAGTTCAGCGGCACCTTGGTGGTGATGGGCTCGTTCTTGGCCACGCGCTGGAAGTCAACGTGTAGTACTTGCTGCTTGTATGGGTGCCATTGCACGGCACGCAGCAGAACCGCACCAGCGGATTTGCCGTCGACGATGAGGTTGAGAATGGAGGAGTGATACTCTTCCTTGCGCACGGAGTGGTAGACCTCGTTGTGGTCCAGCTCGATGTTCAGCGGCTCGGCTGTGCCGCCATAGACGATGGCGGGCACACGGCCTTCGCGGCGCAGGCGGCGGCTCGCACTCGTACCCTTATTGCTGCGCGAAGTGGCGTTGAATTTCATGGAATGCTCCAAAACATGGTTATGGGCTGGTTGCCCATGGTTGAATGCGGCAGAAACCGCACCCTGCAGGCTGCCGCGACCAGCAGTCTGCAGGTTAAAAACTGATTTAGTCAGCAAACAGCGAGCTGACGGATTCGGCGTTAGAAATACGCAATATGGTTTCCCCCAGCAGCGGTGCACAGGAGAGCTGACGAATCTTCGGGCAGTCGCGTGCTTCCTCAGACAGAGGGATGGTGTCGGTAACCACCAGCTCGTCTAAAGAAGATTCTGCAATACGCTGCACCGCTCCGCCTGACAACACGGGGTGAGTGCAATAGGCATACACGCTGCCTGCGCCTTGTTCCTTGAGCGCCTCGGCGGCCTTGCACAAGGTGCCGGCGGTATCGACCATGTCATCCATGATGATGCAGTTGCGGCCGTCGACTTCGCCGATGATATTCATCACTTCCGACACATTGGCGCGCGGACGACGTTTGTCGATAATAGCCAGGTCGGCCTCCAACTGCTTGGCCAGGGCACGGGCTCGAACCACGCCGCCGATGTCAGGCGACACCACGACGAGATCTTTGTAATTACGGCGCCAGATATCACCCAGCAGAATCGGGCCTGCGTAGATGTTATCGACGGGAATATCGAAGAAACCTTGGATCTGGTCGGCGTGCAGGTCCATGGTCATGACGCGCTCTACGCCTACCACCTGCAACATGTTGGCAACGACCTTGGCCGAAATCGCAACGCGTGCGGAACGTGGCCGGCGGTCTTGCCGGGCATAACCAAAATAGGGAATGGCTGCAGTGATGCGACCGGCCGACGCACGGCGCAGGGCATCCACCATCACCATGATTTCCATCAGGTTATCGTTGGTGGGAGCGCAGGTCGGTTGGAGCACGAAAACGTCTTTACCTCGTACGTTCTCGTTGATTTCCACCATGACCTCGCCGTCCGAGAATCGCCCGACAGACATTTTGCCTAGCGACATATCGAGGTGATTGGCTACATCTACGGCCAGCCTGGTATTGGCTGTGCCGGTAAAGATCATGAACTTTTCTTGTGCCATGATGGAAGCTGCGTTTCGCGTTGGCCCAAACGACAAAGCTGTTGACCAGCTCCCCAGTGGGGCCGACTCAACAGCTTGTGCGCTTCGACAGCCTAAGGGCTGAAAAAGTGGCTGGGGAAGAAGGATTCGAACCTTCGCATGCCGGAATCAAAATCCGGTGCCTTAACCAGCTTGGCTATTCCCCAATATTCGTGACTACCAGTATCTGAGTGGATGATCGGACAACCCTGAGCAAACCCAGGAATCTTTCACAACCGCTCGCGGGCTTTGGTGAATTGCAGAAGCGTCGTACTGACCACTTGCTTGCATTTCGCTTTTACCGCCCAGCATTATACTGGAAATTTTTTGCTGTGCTCGGAAGGCTTGTTCTTGCGTATTAAACTCAACAAAAAAACAACTTCCCGAACCCGTCATTCTTGCATGAAACCCTTGTTTTTGCAAGGCTTCGGCCAACTGCCGAATGGCTTCATATTGCTTAAGAACGACCGGCTGCAAATCGTTTCGCCCAAAAAACAGGTTTCCTGAAAGCTCGCTTTCCAGTAAGCCACCCGAACCCTGGTGTTTTTCTTGCGTTTGATTTGTTTGCCAATCAGCAAAGAACGAAATTATTACAGGCTCTGTATCTCTTGTCAAATCGGGCGAGGAAAAAACCCGCGCAGTCGGCACTGCGCCTTCTGGCTGCACGATCAAGTATGCGCGCTCGGGCACCGCCACTTCCGTAAGAATATCGCCTGTACCTTCTGCAAAAGCGGCCCGGCCGAACACGAAAACCGGCACATCCGCGCCCAGAGGGCGCGCCAACTGAAGCAAAGCCTCACGATCCAGGCCGGTCTTCCAAAGTCGGTTCAGGGCAATCAGTGTTGTGGCCGCATCGCTGGAGCCCCCTCCCAACCCCGCGCCGGAAGGAATCCGTTTGGTGTAACGCACCTGTGCGCCCAGCTTAGTGCCTGTTGCCTGCTGTAAAGCACGCGCCGCTCGGATCACGAGATCCTGTTCAGGTAACAAGCCCGGCAGAGATTCGCCTTCCCGTCTTATTTCACCATCACGGCGCAAATCAAAATCCAGCGTGTCGCAAAGATCAATGAAGCGAAACACCGTTTGCAATTCATGATAGCCATCGGAACGTCGCCCTGTGACATGCAGGAATAGATTCAATTTGGCGGGCGCCGGCACATCGTATAAAGCCATGTAGCGCCTCAGTCAGCCTGTTGAGGAAGAGCTCCGGGCGTATCGGCCGAAGTTTCTGCGCCAAGCTTAGGTGCAGGCTCGTGGTCTATCGCCAGACGCACGGAAATCTGTCGGCCGCCATCGCGACGGTCGAGCCGCAGCAAACCGGGGCCCAGAGCGTCGTAGCGTGACAGCCGCAGCCGCCAGCCTTCTTGGGTGAATGACTCGGGCCGGCCTTGCGAATCTTGCTGCAGCGCCTCAACCTTCCCCGCACCAGTACGCCCTTGCAGCCAGTGCCGCAAATTAGCTACAGGCATGGCAACGCCTACGACTTGCGACAGCAAGGCATCTGCATCGGCGGCTGTTTCAATACTGCCGTCAGAGTGTTCCAGAACGGCGCCGGACGGCTGGACGGTAATGCGCGCCAGCGTGCTGCCCAGTGGGTTGGTGAGATCAAGCCGTAGGACTCGACCACCATCACGCCAGGCAAAACCGCCTTGAACGGCCTCGGGAGCGACTCCTGGTTCTGTAACATTGACGGCGAAACGCCCGGTACGCTCAAACGCCTGGCCATCCCCGGGAATGCGGGCAGGCCCGGCGCAACCCACCAGCACAACCCCGACCACACCGGCCGTAATCAGACCTAACACACGACGTCGGCCCGGATGGACACCGGCCCCACTCAAAACAGGCGTTGAAAAAATGGCCATACGGTACAGATGAATTAATCGAGTTGAACGCCGAAACGCTTGAGGGTGTCTTGCAGCACTTCATTATCTGGCTCTTGTTCCAACCCTTCTTTCCAGACATCGCGGGCCTCGTCCTTGCGTTGCAACACCCACAGGACTTCGCCCAGATGCGCAGCGACTTCGCCAGAAGGCAGTTGGTGCCATGAGCGGCGCAGGTATTCCACCGCGCCTTCGTAGTCGCCAGTGCGATACAACAGCCAGCCCACGCTATCGAGAATGTAAGGATTGTCCGGCTCCAGCTCCAGCGCCTGCTCCAACAGCTCTTCTGCTTCGTCGAGATTGACGTTGCGGTCGACAAAGGTATAGCCCAGAGAGTTGTATGCATTGGCGTTATGCGGGGTCAGCTCGATGATGCGCCGCATCAGCCGCTCGAAGTCGTCATACCGCCCCTGGCGTTCGTACAACATGGCCAGGTCGTATTTGATTTCAGGCGTGTCGGGCAAATCGGCGTCGGCTTGCTCCAACAGCTCAATGGCTTGCGTGCTGCGGCCGGAGTCGCGGTAGATGGAGGCCAGAGTCAGCGCCTGCACGCTGCGTTCGTTATCATCTTGTGGCTCCAGGCCCTGCAAGACGCGCCGCGCACCTTCGATATCGCCCTGGCGGGAAACCAGCACCGCCTTGTGTATCTGCGCCTGAAAGTAAACAGATGGCTCGTCGATGAGATCCAACTGGCGGATCGCCTCGGCCATATCGCCCTGTTTTTCAGCAATTTGCACCAACAACAGTCGCGCGTCGGATTCGTCACCACTGGCGGTGGTGGCTTTGTCTGGCAGCGCACTGGCGCGTTGTTCCTGCACCGCAATGTATTCATTCAGCAGCGCTTTGGCATCTTCATAGCGCGTTGCCCGGATATTCACCTCGGCCTCGGTGTAAAGCAGATCGAAGTCCTCCGGGGCGCGACTGCGCATAGCCCGAACCTGATCCAGGGCATCGTCAAACTCATGGCGCAGCACCAGACGGTTGATTAACAGCAGGCGCAAACGCCGCATGTCGGGGTGTTGTTCAACGTACACCTGGGTTTCGCGTATAGCCGCACGCGGATCAACTTTTAGACCATATTCCAGCACGCGCTGGGCCGCCATTTCCGAATCAGGCGCTAGCTCGAGCGCCGCCTTGGCGGCCTCCAGGGCCTGCGAGAACTCCTCGGCATCCCAGGCGGCATCAGCCAGGGCAAGTTGCGCCAGAGGGATATGCAACACAGATTCGGGCAAGGCCTGTTGAAGCACATCGTAGGCCACCCGCTTGTCATTCATTTTGGAAATGATGGAGGCAGCTTCCGCAACGGCGCGCTCTTTGTTGTCAGCGTCCTCAATACGTTGACGCAGATTGCCTGCCAGCCCGATAGTCTGCCCGCTCGAAGCAGACAGTGCCAGCGAAGACGCGACGGCATCAGGGTCGTTCGGTGAAACCAACACCCACTGTTTTGCCGCACGCAATGCGGCGGGGAGATCGCGCGCGGCCATGGCGAACTGAAATGCTCGTTTAGCCATGCGGGGGTCGGAGGTCTCGCGAGCTAGGCCATACATCAGCTCAGAGGCCTGGCCGAACGAGGCCCGCTGCGCGGAAAACTCCGCCACCAAGATACGATAGAGAATATCGGCCGTAAGCCTGACACTTGGCAGCTCGCCTGGACGCAACTGAATCTGCTCGTTAGAGTCGAGTTCGGGAGCATCTCCTATCAGGAGCTGGGCCCTTGCTTGCGACCATGCTGGCTGCGCAGACATGCCAACCACCGCTGCGAACAACACGATAAAAATCTGTTTCATCAAATACGCCCCAGGCTTTTGCATCTGGACGTGGCCCTCGAATGGCAAAATCGCATGGTCATTGTAAACATCTAAGTGCTCCATCATGCCTGAACTGCCCGAAGTTGAAACCACGCGTCGAGGCATTGCGCCTATTATGACAGACCGCAAGCTCGAATCGTTCACCATTCACGATAGTCGCATGCGCTGGCCGGTACCTGCCGACTTGCCCGCGACAATCAGCGGGCGGGTGATTCGCAGCTGCGGGCGGCGCGGCAAGTACTTGCTGATCCATTTTGACCACGGCACCCAGCTCATTCATCTGGGCATGTCGGGTTCGCTGCGCCGGGTGCCGCTGGACGAACCCCGCCGCAAACATGATCATGCTGAATGGCTGTTTTCCGACGCTCGTTTTCTACTGCACGACCCACGCCGCTTTGGCGCCATCCTCTGGCATCCCGCTGAGGACGGCCCGGTCATATCCCACCCATTGTTGGCTAAGCTGGGCGTCGAACCTTTAGACCCCGCTTTCGACGGCAATGTACTGTCGCAAGCCTTTGCGGGTCGCCAACTGGCTGTCAAACAGGCTTTACTGGCTGGTAATGCTGTGGTGGGAGTAGGCAATATTTATGCCTCGGAAGCCTTGTTCAAGGCCGGCATCAACCCGCGCCTGCCTGCAGGAAAGTTGTCGCGTAAACGCTGCGCGATGTTGGCCGAGGCGATCAAGGAAACCTTGAGCCAAGCACTTGATTCGGGCGGCAGCACATTGCGCGACTACGTGAACGCAACAGGAGAGCCTGGCGCATACTTCACCCTGCACGCAGCGGTATACGAAAAAGGCGGCCAGCCATGCGGGCAATGTTCCACGCCCATAAAGCGCATCGTGCAAGGGCAGCGCGCCACGTATTTTTGCCCGCGCTGTCAGCGCCGGTAAGGCTCTCGGCTTTACGCCGCGCAGACACGACGCAAGCGATGGTCGTAGGTTCGCGTTAAAGCAGCTTGCCTGGGTTCATAAGGCCGGCAGGGTCGAGTGCCGCCTTAATGCGCCGCATCAAGCTCATTTCGACATCGCTTTTGTAGCGAGGCAAATAATCACGCTTAAGTTGACCGACCCCGTGCTCAGCACTGATCGACCCATGATACGCGTGCACACGATCGTGCACCAACGCATGGATATCGCTCTGTCGCTCCAACAGTGCTTCTTCCGTAAATGCAGTGCCGGGCGCCACGTTGTAATGCAGATTGCCATCGCCGAGATGGCCAAAGATGACATGTTCTACGCCTGGGAAGTTAACCTGAAGAATGGCATTAGTGGTTTCCACAAACTCCGCTATGTTTGAGACAGGCACCGAAACATCGTGCTTCACACTCTTGCCGAATGCTTTTTCCGCCAAGGGAATGCTTTCACGCAGATGCCACAACGCCTGACTTTGTGCCACGTTCTCGGCAATAACGGCGTCGATAATCAAACCCTGTTCCAGGCAATCGCCCACCACAGCTTCAAATCGTTCCCGAGCATGCGCTTCGCTTTCGCTATCAGAAAGCTCAAGCAAGGCAAACCATGGCGCGCCAGCGGAGGCTCCCTCAAACGGCAGACGCTGCTCCGGGAAGCAACGCACTACGCCCTGCAGGCAGTTGGCGGCGATTAGTTCAAAACCTGTAAGCGCCGCAGCAAAGCCCTTACGGGCCACGGACAACACAGCCACGGCATTGTGTATAGATTCCAACGCCAGCAGCGCCGTACATTGCGCTACGGGCAAGGGGTAAAGCTTGAGACTGGCTGCGGTAATAAAACCCAGCGTCCCCTCGCTACCAATGTACAAATTACGCAGGTCGTAGCCCGTGTTGTCCTTGCGCAAGCCGCGCAAACCATCCCAGATTTCGCCATCCGCCGTCACCACTTCCAGGCCCAGTACGAGATCGCGGGCATTGCCATAACGTAAGACTTGGGTGCCGCCCGCATTGGTAGCCAGGTTGCCGCCAATCGTGCAGCTGCCTTCGGCTGCCAGGCTTAAGGGAAACAGGCGACCGGCATCCTGCGCCGCTTGCTGCACTTGCTGCAAAATGCAGCCCGCCTCCACCACCATGGTGTCGTTGTCGGTATCAATCTGACGCACTGCATTCATGCGAGCCATGGAAACGAGCAAAGCCTCACCGGAAGTGTCTGGCGTCGCACCGCCGCACAAGCCGGTATTGCCACCCTGCGGCACCATGGGAACCTGGTTTGCCACACACCATTTCACTACTGCAGCAAGCTCTTGGGTTGAGCCTGGTTTGACCACGCCAAAGGCATTGCCACTGTAGCGCCCTCGCCAGTCAACCAAATAAGGTGCTGCATCATCTCCGGTCAACACATGTTGCGCACCCAGCAACCGGGCCAACTCTTCAAGGCGATTCATATAGGTTTCCTGCTTATAGTGAAAAGGGTTCAGCTTCCATGATTCTAGCCCTTGCCTCAGGGCCGATGCTCAAGCGCCACCCGTGTTCTGACAAGCGCTTCCGCCCAGCAGACACTGGTATCGTTTTCACCATCACGATATTATGGCCGCGCCGCCTGCGCGCCTCGCGCTGCGCAGACCTACGCTACATGCCGCATTAACGCCCCGATTGAACAGGATTCCT
Organism: Achromobacter sp. F4_2707; assembly: GCF_047501535.1. Lineage (NCBI taxonomy): Bacteria > Pseudomonadati > Pseudomonadota > Betaproteobacteria > Burkholderiales > Alcaligenaceae > Achromobacter > Achromobacter sp. F4_2707. Next base: position 28,583 of record NZ_JAZDRJ010000012.1, on the reverse strand, counting down.
ATCGTGACATCTTCTTTGCCTTCCGCCGCTTTCAAAGCCTACGATATTCGCGGCATAGTGCCTGCACAACTCAACCCCGACTTTGCTCGCCTGCTCGGTCGCGCCCTGGCCATCCAAGCCCGCGAACAGGGCGTGAGCCACCTCGTAATTGGCTATGACGGTCGGCTGAGCAGTCCCGACCTTGCTGATGCATTGCACGAGGGCGCCAACTCAGAAGGCGTTGACACGATGGATATCGGCATGGTGCCTACGCCGCTGGTGTACTTCGCCGCTCATGTCTACGGCAGCGGCTCCGGCGTGGCGATTACCGGCAGCCACAACCCGCCTGATTACAACGGCTTCAAAATGATGCTGGCAGGCCGCACCCTGTATGGGCAGGATATCCAGGCTTTGCAGGCACTCATGCAGCAACTCCAGGAGACTGCACCTGCTGCCGCTACGCCGGGTGTGCGCCACGCAAAGGATGTCAAACCCGAGTACATCGAACGCATTGTGGGCGATCTCAAACTGAAGCGGCCCATGCATATCGCGGTGGACTGCGGCAATGGGGTGGGTGGCGTGCTGGCCGAACAACTATTCACCGCAATCGGCTGCAAGGTCGATACTTTGTATTGCGATGTGGATGGCCATTTCCCCAACCACCACCCGGACCCGGCCGACCCGGCCAACCTGCAGGACCTCATCCGCCACGTGCAATCCACTGATTGCGAGCTGGGCCTGGCCTTCGACGGCGATGCCGACCGCGTAGGCGTTGTAACCAAGTCCGGCGAAATCATCTGGCCGGATCGCCAGTTGATTCTGTATGCGCAAGACGTGCTGGCTCGCCAGCCGGGCGCCACCATCATTTTCGACGTCAAATGCAGCCGCCACGTGGCCCGGGCGGTAAAAGCCGCCGGCGGCAAGCCTCTTATGGGGCAGACGGGGCATTCGCTGATCAAAGCCCAACTGGCCGAAACCGGCGCACCGCTGGCGGGAGAGATGAGCGGCCACATCTTTTTCAAGGAACGCTGGTTCGGGTTTGACGACGGCCTTTATACCGGTGCGCGCCTGCTGGAGATTCTGTCGGCGCATGACGACCCGGGCGCAGTGCTGGAAGCGCTGCCGCAGGATATTTCCACGCCTGAACTCAAAATCGAAATGCAGGAAGGTGAGCCGCACGCCCTGATCGCCACCCTGCAAAAACAAGGCCGTTTCCCCAGCGCGTCAGAGCTCATCACCATCGACGGTGTACGCGCCGAATACGCCGACGGCTTTGGTCTGGCGCGGCCCTCCAACACCACACCGGTTGTTGTGCTGCGCTTTGAAGCGGAAACCGACGCCGCGCTGGAGCGTATCAAGAACGAATTCCGCCAAGCGCTGACAGCGCTGAAGCCGGATATCACACTGCCGTTCTGAGCTCGAACGAGCGGCTCCACCAGCATTGAAGCCGCTGAACGGCTGTCCTGCCATTCAGCGGACCTTAGCGGCTCAGCCCGTTATAGACTCTGCATGGGGTGCATCATCCAGCAATTGCGCATAAATCCGCAAATGCGCTTCCACCACCCTTTCAATATCGAACGCGTCTTCAGCTAATTTGCGACCGGCGGCGCCCATGGCTTGGCGGCGCGGCGCATCAACGGCCAGCTGCACCACGGCATCAGCCAGGGCCCGCGCATCGCGCACCGGCACCAGCAGGCCTGTGACATCGGGCTGAATAGCGTCACGGCAGCCCGGCACATCGGTGGTCACCACAGCCCGACCGCAGGCGGCGGCTTCCACCAGGGAGCGCGGCAAACCCTCACGGTAGGAAGGCAGCACCACAATATGCGCGTTCTGGTAAAGCTCGGCGATGTCGTCGCGTTCGCCCATGCAGATCACGGCCCCTTCTTCTTGCCATTGCTGGAACTCAGCCTCCGTGATGCTGGCCGGATTGCCTAAGTCGGGCGCCCCCACCAGTACCCAGCGCAGTCCACTTGCATGCCCTGCGGTAATACGGGCGGCTTCCACAAATTCGCGCACACCTTTATCCGTCAATAAACGAGCCGCCATGATGGCAATGGGCGCGCCTTCGGGTTCCCGCTTTGGTGCATACACCGCCAGATCCACGCCTGAGCCTCTAACAATGACGGCTTGGCCGGGCTGCACCGCCCCGGCATTCCGCAACTCTTGGCGGTCACTGACATTCTGGAAGATCACCCGGCTGTTGCGATGGCCAAGCGCCAGCTTGTAAAGCAAGGTTGCAGCCAGCCGCAAGGGGTCGAAGCCTCCCTCCCGCCTCGTGAAGATAAAGCCCAGCCCCGACACGGCTGCTACATAAGCCGGTACTCCCGCCAGACGCGCGGCAATGCCGCCATACAGCACAGGCTTGATCGTCACCGCGTGAATCAAGTCGGGCCTGAGGCGGCGGAACAAACGCCAGAAAGCCACCAAACTGCCTAGCTCTTCCAAGGGCTTGCTACCACTGCGCGACATGGGCACCACATGATGGATAAAACCCTGTTCCAGAATCAGCGGCACAGACGGGCCATCCATGGTGGCCACGTGAACCTCGTAACCCGCGTCCCGCGCCGCTTGCGCGATAGGCAAACGGTGGGATAGGAAAAACGCCGGGTTGTTCACCAAAAAAAGCAGACGCGAAACGGGAGGAACGGAAGTTGCCTGCGCTTGCTGTGATCCGGCGTAAGCGCTGCTGTGCCCTGGCATCTGCGAAGAAGTCCGCGTTGAGCCGGGAGACAAGCCTGAGCCCTCTGCCGCCCGGCCTGCTGACGCTTCCAGAGGTTCACCCCCCATGGCCGATGCGGGAATATAGCCTTCCGAACGCGGTCGGGCGGTTGTCACGCCGTCGGCCTGAGGCGCCGCCGCCCTGCGTCCTTGCGGTGCCGCTGAGCCATGACGGCGATGGCCACGCGACGGATAATCCGTCGCCAATCTTGACCACACGGCCTGGTAACGCTTGCGCATGACTTCCAGACCAAAAGCCTGTTCAACCCGCTGCCGCCCCTGACGGGAACGCGACTGATATTCAACGCTCCCTTCGCTTGAAGCCCACAGAGCAATCGCCCCGTTAATAACCCCTGCTAGCGCCACGGCATTGCGTGCGGGCACCACCCAGCCGCAGTTGCCCACAATGCGCGCGGCGTCGCCGACGTCCGTCACCACGCACGGCAAGCCGGTGGCCATGGCTTCCACCACCACATTGGGAAAACCTTCTGCGCGACTGGACAGCACGTAAATATCCAGCGCAGCGAGAACGCGCGGTACGTCGTCGCGGGGGCCTAACAGCAACACCTTGTCCTCGACGCCATGCTGGCGCAACAGGGCCATTAACCCTGCGTTACTCACTTCCATACCCGGCCCCGCCAAGACACAGCGCAAGGCCGGCTGGCGTTGCAAGCTGAGAGAAAATGCCTCCAGCAAGTTGGCGTGGTCTTTAAGCGGATTCCAACGAGCCACACTGCCTATGAGAGGGGTCGTTGCATTCAAGCCCCATTCCTTCCGCAGCTCAGCCCTGGCCTGTGCGTCGGGCTGCCAGGCCGCCATGTCATAACCATTGGGAATCACCAGCATGCGGTCGGCATCGTAGCCCCATTGCTTGTGGCGTTTTGCCGCTTCTTCCGCGCAGGCAACAATGACGCCTGGCACCCAGTGTGACAAGCGGGCGCACAACCAGGCCACGGCACGGGCGCTGCGGCTGCCGTGATTCAGATCCGCACCTGAATTGCGGATACCCCAGGCCAAAGCACGTACACCCGCTGCACGTGCCACCAGGCCGCCCAACAGGTCGGCGTGGTACATCCATGTCTGCACCACATCGGGATTCAGTTGCTTGAGCAAGCGAAACAAACGCCACAAGGCCTGTGGCGCAGCAAGAGGCGAACCCTTCATCCCGAGCGCGTGAACCTCAATGCCCCGATCGCGCAAGCGTTGACCGAACACGCCTTCATCGCCCAGGGAAATGACAGTATGGTTCGCCTGCTGGCCCGGAGCAGTCACCAGTCGGTACAGCACGGTTTCAGCGCCGCCCTGACCCAGCCCGGAAATAATATGAACAACATGCATGGTGGTTTTCTCAGCAGCCAATATACGACTATCCTTTATGTATCCATTACTTCTTTGAACAGGGAATCCCAATGCTCAAGCACCTGTTCCAGCCCGTAGCGCCGGCGCACGCTTTGTGAGGCGGCCAGCCCCAAGCGCTCTCTTTCTTGAGGGTCGTTCATCAGGTCAGCCAAAGCAGCTTCCAGGGCAGCGTCGTCGTACAGTGGCACGAGACGCGCGTCCTGCCCGCCGCGAGTGATTTCCTTGGGGCCGCTGGGGCAGTCGACGCTTACGCAAGGCAAACCCAATGCCATGGCTTCAAGTAAAGCATTGGGAAACCCCTCTACTTCCGACGTCAGCACAAACAGGTCGGAAGCCAGCAATTCCTGCCAGGGGGTGGACGTGCGCCCTGGCAGCAACACACGTTGTTCCAGCCCGGCCCGGGCGACATGTGCTGCCAGCTCTGCCCGCAATGGGCCGTCACCCCAGATAACCAGCTCCCAGTCCGGAAAGCGCCCCGCCAGCCGCTCGAATATTGCAATCAGCCCAGCGAAGCGCTTTGATGGCACGAAACGTCCCATGGCGACAAGACGCAGGCGTCGCCCGGACGCTTCTGCCCCCCATGAGCGGGGCGATGGTATGTCTGGCGGTAGGGGGTTGGGTATCACTGCCAAGCGTCGCATGGCGGGGACTTGCTGCTGCATCGGCGCCCGGCTGGCATCCGCTTGCACCGTTACCATGGCGGCACGGGGGTAAAGCCAGCGTCGCAGCCGCCGCAGCGCGGGTGTGGCCCGCACGCTAAGCGCGGGGTTGGTACGTTCGCACACGACGACCGGCACATCCAGCCCCCAAGTCGCCATCAGCGTCATAACATTCACATTGGTCAGAAACGACACAATGACATCCGGGCGGGCTTCCTTGGCTAACCTGCGCAAGGCCCGCAATTTTGCCAAAGGCGCCAGCGGTGTACGGCGCGCACGGCCAAGGTGATCCGCCAGCCATACGAGCCGGACACGCGGGTCAAGCTCGTAGAACAACGTACCCTTGCCCGTGTAAGTGGGCACCAGAGTCACCTGATGACCTTGCTCCACCCACCCTTTGCAAAGCGTCGCCGCCACCCGCTCAGCGCCTCCCGCATGCATGGAGCTGACAAAAAAAAGTATGTGCATGACGGCCGCCCTCTGGTTTTCAACCGAATCAACGAAACCCGAACAACTGGTTCCACAGCGTCATCACGCGCGCAACGCAGAAACGATCGCGCACATCAATTGCCCGCCGGGCCAAGGCTTCGCGCTCTTCCGGCCTGGTCATGAGATGAGCCAAATGCGCTGCCAGAGCGTCGGCGTCTTCCACTTGCCTGACCAGGACGCCATCGATGTCGGGGCGGATAATTTCGCGCGGCCCAGTGTCGCAATCGAAGGCTACAACAGGCAAACCGCTTGCCATGGCTTCAATCAGCGTGTTAGACAGCCCCTCCGCCCGTGAACTAAGCACATAGAGATCCGATTCCCGGTACCAATCTGCCAGATTACCCACCCGGCCCGGCATACTCACCCGACCCGCCAGATTAAGTTCTTCAATTTGCTGTTGCAAGACTTCACGTTCGGCGCCCTCTCCAAGAATAACGAGATCCCAGTTCGGAAAGTATTCAGTCAGTTGGGAAAAGGCTCGCAGTAGAACATCGAACCCCTTGAGCCGATGCAAGCGGCCCACCGCCAGGAGGCGGAAGCGGCCGGCTCGCTCAGGCGGCGCCACCACCGGTTCGCTGCTTTCCAAAGGCCAGCGCACCGAATTGGGGATGACCGTGACTTTGGAGCCGGGCACATGCTCTTCCAACCATGCCGCTGTGCCGGATGTCAGTGCCACGACGGCGTGTGCGCGGGGGTAGGCCCAGCGGCGCAACTTCTGCCAGATAGAAGGCAAACGCTGCACGGGTGGGTGCGTGTGCTCGCTGGCTATCACCCGGCAAGGCAGGCGCTGCGCGGCCAGCACGGCAAGTACTGACCCCCTAGTCATCATTCCCAACACCACTTGCGGTTTCAACTTAACGATCAGACGGCGCAACGCCGCCACTCGACGCATGTTGGCCCACAGGGCGACCACGGAGCCAGAACTATCTCCCGCCAACCCCAGGGCCCGTCTGTCTACACCTTCGGGAACCGGATAAGCATCCGTATCAGCGCTGCTTTGCGTCACCAATGTGACGCGACAACCTTGACTCAGCCAGTAATCGCACATTTCTACCGCTACGCGTTCTGCCCCCCCACCTGCAAGGGAGTGAATCACAATCATCAAATGAGCTTGTTTAACCGGGTAATTCAATTTCATACCTGCAAAGCAATCATGCCGGGACGGCTGTTATGGCCGGGCGACGCAAGGCCGCGGCTGCGTAACAGAGATAAGACAAGGCATACATCAAGCTGGTAGCCAGCATGATGCCGCTGACCCCCATGACAGGCGCCAGCACATAATTCATTGCCGCCTTCAACAGAAAGTTGGCGATGGCGATAGCCGCCATGATGCGATAACGGTTCTGGCTCGCCAGCAGTTGCACCAGCACCAGTACGCCGAAATAGAAAGGCAGCTGCAGCAGCCCCCAGCGCATCACTTCTGCCACCCTCTGGGTGTCCTGCGCAGAAAATGCCCCTCGCTCAAATAACAGGCTGACCATCCAGGGTGCAAGCAGCCAGCCAACCGCCATCACAACCGCACCCGCCAAGGCCATCAGCACCGACCATTTCAATGCCAGTTGGCGCGCCCGCGAGGCGTCGCCGCGACGCTGGACATCCGCCAGAACCGGCAGCGCGGCCCGACCGACCGAGGCAGCACCCAGCCCCAGCAACAAAGACAGCAACCGCGCGGCATAGCCGAGCGTGGCGTTGGCATTGGCCCCCAAATTGGCAGCAGTGTATTGGTCAATCGGGCCGACAAAACTCATGGCAATCTGACCGACCAACATGACTCCTGCCGCTTTTACCAAGTCAGGCCAATAGTGGGCGTTGAAACCCAGCCGTAGACGCCCCCAGCCTCCGTCTGCCCGATTGGCCAGCCGCAAAAGCCAGACCGACTGTATGGCATAGCCAACCAACGTGCCCCATAGCAGCGGGCCAACATCCGGTGCGGTCACTGCCAGCAGCACCCATATCAGAATGACGACGGCGGGGACGCTGTCCAGCAAGGTGTTGATGTAGCGTTCCCGGGCACGCAACCGCGCAGCGCTCAGGCCGGAGATCAGGGTAAGCAGCGCAGCTGGTGCGAAAGCCAGAGTCAGTTGTGAACTCATGCGTCGCGTTTCGGCATCCAGCCCGGCTCCGGCCCATTCCAGCACCCAGGGCCATGCGATGTAAATAAGGCCGGCCAGCCCCACTCCCAACAGCACAACCCAGCCGTGCAACTCAGCCAGAAAGCGCCGGCGCGTTGCCGCATCATCATCGCGGGAGCGCACCAGAACAGGGATCAGCACCACAGACAGCGCACCCACCAGGGTAACCGGCAGCCAATTCGCCAGAGTCATGGTGAACTGATAAGCGTCTACGACTTCGCTAACACCGTAGCGGTAGGCGACGGCCATTTCTTTGAAAGCGCCGGCGGCCTTGCCCAATAGCAGGAAAACCGCAACCCGGAAGGCGCCTGAGAAGATGCGGCGGTGATCCGAATGCAGGCCCGCGTAACGAGCTTTAAGGTGTTTCAATGGCGGTGCTCAACGCAGAAACTGTGCGTACCAGGGCATGGCTTCTTTCAGCCCTTGCTGTACGTCGTATTGCGGCGCATAACCCAACAGCGATTCCGCCTTGCCGATATCAGCTTGGGAATGTCGCACATCGCCGGCACGAAAATCACCGTGACGAGGAGAACGTTCGTAGACGATGCCCAATTCGTTAAGGAATTGAGACAGATACGCGAACAGCTGGTTCAGGGTGGTGCGCCCGCCATAGGCCACGTTATAGACCTGATTCATGCCCTCCGGCCCCGCCAGCGCAGCCAGCAAGTTGGCCTGGATAACATTGTCGATGTAGCAGAAATCGCGGCTGGTTTCACCATCACCGTTGATGATGACTTCCTGATTGCGAATCATGGCGGCAATCCAACGCGGAATCACCGCTGCATACGCCCCTTCCGGATCCTGGCGGCGGCCGAACACATTGAAGTAGCGCAGACCGACGCTGGGCATGCCATACGCCCGGGTGAAAACATCGGCGTAGAGTTCATCAACGTACTTTGTCACTGCATAAGGAGACAGCGGCTTGCCGATGCGATCCTCAACCTTGGGCAGGCCTGGGTGGTCGCCATAGGTCGAGCTTGAAGCGGCGTACACGAACGAACGCACGCGGGCATCCCGCGCTGCTACCAGCATCTTGAGGAAGCCGCCGATATTCACTTCGTTAGTCGTGACAGGGTCTTCCAGCGAGCGCGGCACGGAACCCAGCGCCGCCTGATGCAACACGTGATCCACGCCTTCGGTCGCTGCGCGGCAGGTATCCATGTCGCGGATATCGCCTTCGATGAAGCGAAAGCGCGCCCACGCTTGAGCGCCGACATTCGCCGCTACTTCATCCAGATTGTGCTGGTGCCCGGTTGCGAAGTTGTCCAAGCCGACGACGTCCTGACCAGCCGCCAGCAAGGCCTCCAGCAAATTGGAGCCGATGAAGCCGGCACACCCTGTCACCAGCCAGCGGCGCGGCTGCTCTCGCAGTTGCGCCATGACATCGTTAAACGCGACGCTTGCAGATGGGGTCATGATGAAACGGTTCCTTCTTTGGTTTACAGGCGCAGATCAGCGGCATCGGCCGTCAACACATACTTCAGGTCGTAAAGCACATGCTCGGGCTTGCCCAGCGCCCGGATTTTTTCGGCACCCATTTCTACGAACTGCTGGTGCGCCACGGCCAGCACAATGCCGTCGTAAGCGCCCTCTTGCAGTTCGGCAATAGGCTGTATGCCATATTCATGCATGGCCTCTTCCTTGTCGACCCAAGGATCGTAAACATCGACCTCGATGTTGTATTCGCCCAGTTCTTTCACAATATCGACAATGCGGGTGTTGCGTAAGTCAGGGCAGTTTTCCTTGAATGCCAACCCCATGACCAACACACGCGAGCCTTGCACCTGAATACGCCGCTTGGTCATGGCCTTGATCAGTTGCGAGACCACATAACCGCCCATGCTGTCGTTCAGGCGCCGACCGGCCAGGATGATTTCTGGGTGGTAGCCGATGCTTTGCGCCTTGTGCGTCAGGTAATAAGGATCCACGCCAATGCAGTGCCCCCCCACCAAGCCGGGCCGGAAGGGCAGGAAGTTCCACTTCGTGCCCGCTGCCTCCAGTACGGCCTGGGTGTCAATGCCCAGTTTATTGAAGATCAGAGCCAGTTCGTTGATGAGAGCGATATTGACGTCGCGTTGCGTGTTCTCGATCACCTTGGCCGCTTCAGCAACACGGATAGACGGTGCTTTATGTGTACCTGCGGTGATGATGTCAGCGTAGATGTCATCGATGAGATCTGCAATTTCGGGCGTAGAACCCGACGTGACTTTGAGGATATTCGTCACCCGATGCTGTTTATCTCCCGGGTTGATACGTTCCGGGCTGTAGCCGGCGTAGAAATCCTCGTTAAAGCGCAGGCCTGACACGCTTTCCAACACTGGCACGCAGACTTCCTCTGTTGCCCCGGGATACACAGTGGATTCATAAATCACAATGTCGCCGCGCTTGAGCACCCGCCCGATGGTCTCGCTGGCGCGGATCAGCGGCGTGAGATCGGGCTGCTTGTACTGATCAATCGGCGTGGGCACCGTCACAATAAACACATTTGCTTCGGCCAAAGACTCTGCGTCTGCCGAATAGCGAAGATGTTTAGCCGCCGCCAAGTCGTCATCGTCAACCTCAAGCGTGTGGTCGTGCCCGTTCTTGAGCGCCTCAATGCGGCGCTTATTGATATCGAAACCCAGCACCGGCCTCTTCTTGCCGAATTCCACAGCCAACGGGAGCCCAACGTAGCCCAGACCGACCACCGCTAGTTTTACGTCTTCGATTCGCACGGTTTTTCTCCCTTTATATGAGCGCAATCTAATCTAAAAAAAACATGCCCGAACCCGGGCGTATATGTTCATCCTTATGCCGCGCCTGGGCTCAGCGCTGCTTATTCGCATCGCGACGGCGCTCTCCCCGCCCCAACGAGGGCAGCAGCAACCATGTGGGCCGACGCCACGATACCAATCGTGAATACAGCCATATATACACCCAGCAGAACACCGCGATACTGCCGCAGAGTATCCAGGTGTTATCCCACCAGATCGTAGCCGGCACCAAGCCGATCAGCGCCAACACCCACAGATAAGGGGAAGTCATCGCATTACATAAGGCGGGAACGGCATGACGGCTATCTCGCGTGAATGTCACCCGCACCAAACGCCGGAAAACAAGCTGATGCAAATGCAGAGCATCGGGCTGGTCAACCGGCACACCGCGCTTGAAGCGCCGTCTCCAGATCGAGAACATGGTTTCAAATACGGGATAAAACAGGACGGCCAACGCATAGAAGGGCGAAACACTGGGGTTACGAACCACCAACTGCACGGCCAGCTCGGCCAGCATGAAGCCCAGAAAATAGGCCCCGCCGTCGCCCAGGAACACCCGCCCAAAAGGAAAATTCCACACGAGGAAGCCTAGCGTAGCCGAAGCCAGCGCAGCGGCAATAAGAAAAATAGGAATATCCTGAACTTGCAGCGCCACCAGCGCTAGCGAGAGAGCCATCAGCGTGGCTATCATGCCCGCCAGTCCATTCATGCCATCGACAATGTTCAGGGCATGCGTACAGCCGCCCACCGCCACCATGGTAAACACTAAAGAAACCGGCCAATAGGAAAGCATCCAGTCAGCCCAGCCAATGCCTACCCGCGAAACGCCCCCTAAAAACCACCAGGCTATCGCGGCGGAGATAAAGGCCGCCATCAGGCGTTTGCCTGAGCCGACGTCCTTAGTAATGTCTTCAAGCAGGCCCGCTACGAATACAGGCATGGCGGCAATAAAGAGAACCGGCCACAACCATGTGAGCGTCATATTGCTAGGCCCCAGCACCAGCAAACCTGCCAGGCTGCCCGCCACGACGGCCAACCCGCCCACGCGTGGTGCAGCGCGGGCGTGCATAGCCTGCGGTTTTTTCATGTCGGAGTCGCCGGTGAACACACCATGCCAGCGCTCGGAGGCAACGATAAGCCCCCCGACCATGAAGGCCACAACACAAATGTAGAGCCAGGTAAACGAACCCCAGAATTGAGGCGAAGTCACAAAGTCTCCATCCAGATAAAAATATGAAAAACGCTGAACAGGTCTATCTTTAGGTAGATGCCCTAAGCCGATGACTTGTTCAGCGCTTCACCCGGTATTATCCAATGTTTTTGTAACAATGCGACAGGCGGGCACGAAACAAGTGCAACAAGAATATAACTTGCGGTGAAACGCTGTGGGAACGGGCATAGGGAAAAGATCAACCGCCCCTGTCACGCTGGGCTGTCAACTACTCTTTCGCCGCCTATTACCACAATCAATTAACGAACGCAATAGGTCTTGCACACAACAACAATTGATTTCAAATTGATTTCAAATTGATTTAATATTGATATGAGTTAAGGAAGTGCACGAGGCTTACGGCCTACAGTTGGCAGCCTCCCTGTCCTGCAGGCAGGCGGGTATCGCGCAAATAGATACACCATAAAAAGCTGCGATGCGCATTCTACATGCAGAATGCGCCCAACCGGCACACACTCTGCCTGCCCGCGAAATCGCCATTTATGGTCCTATAACCTGCCACTATGCCCTTTCTGACATTCGTTCTGCGCTGGCTGGAAAGGCTATTCTCACTCAAGACCCTGCGTCGGAAATTTGTAATCGGGTTCATTATCGCCAGCGTGGTCGCAGTTGGAAATATTGTCGTCATCCATTCTTTACTGCGCCAGTCCGACACCATCGCCGCCACCATCAACATTGCAGGAAAGATGCGCATGCTGAGCCAGCGTATTGGGTTGATGCACGTGGCCGAGCGCAATCTTCCACCAAGCGAAGACTGGAACACCCACACTCTTTACGAACAACTGGAAACCAATTTCCAGGCTGCGATCACAGCCCTCAAAGGCGGCGGAAAAGCCTTCGACCTGGCCATACCGGCCATCGCCACGACCTCACAGCAACACCTCGAAAAAATAGAAGTATCCTGGGACGCATACAGGCAGACGCTGGCAGCAATGAAGCCGAACAGATCCCCGCTTGAAGCAAATGCTGGCAGCGTGGCTCACGACCAAGCCGCCACCCTGGCCATTATCGCGACCAGCACCGTTCTGCTGGAAGATATCGAAGCGCTGATTAACAGCCTTATTCAACAGTCGGACAACATGCAGGCGTCCGTCAAAAACCAGGTCTACGGCTTGTTCATTGCTAATGTCCTGATGCTGCTGCTGGCATGGGCCATCATTGTGTGCAAGGTGCTGAACCCCATCAAGCAAGTGATGCAGCTAGGCAATGAGCTTGCAGCCGGAAACTACGATGCGCGCCTGCACATGAATTCAAGTGACGAGTTCGGGTCTTTAAGCAGGGTGTTGAATAAATCCGCGGCTCATATCGAAAACCTGCTTCGCGACCTGAAGGTGAAGCAAAATACCTTGAAGAAGGCCAGAGCCGGGCTGCGGCGGGCAGTTCTGGTGTATCAGCACATCAGCGATGGCGTGGTCATCACTGACGCCGACGGCTTCATTCAGGATATCAATCCCGCCTTCAGCACCATTACCGGCTACACCGCAGCGGAAGTCGTCGGTCACCGGATGAACAAGCTTAGTTCCGGGCGTCACTCCAAGGAATTTTTCCGCTCATTCTGGGAGCGTCTGAGCACAACGGGACAGTGGCATGGCGACATCTGGAATAAGCATAAATCGGGCGAAGAATTCATCAGCCACCTGATGATTAACAGCTGCTTCAATGATGATGGCACGGTGGATTGCCGTATCGGGCTATTTTCCAATGTCACCGAGCAGCGCACACAAGAAGCATTGATCTGGCGGCAAGCCCATTTCGACCACCTGACCCAGCTGCCTAACCGCCTGATGTTCCATGAGAACCTGCACGCCAGCATTGAGCAGTCAAAACGCAGTGGCTTCCCGTTCGCCCTGATGTTTCTTGATCTGGATCTTTTCAAGGAGGTCAACGACACGTTTGGCCATGACGAAGGCGATGCGCTCCTGAAGCAGGTCGCCCAGCGTATCAGCGACTGCTGCCGGCGCTCAGACCAAGTCGCCCGCTTGGGCGGCGACGAATTCGTCATGATCATTCAGGACCTGAAGTCGCACGACGACATTCACCCGATATGCGAGAAAATCCTTGGGTCAGTCTCCAAGCCCTACAGCCTGGCGGTTAGCGATATTCGCATTTCCTGCAGCATGGGCGTGGCCTTCTACCCTGATGATGCAGACAACGCAACGGACCTCTTGAAGTATGTGGATTTTGCCATGTACGCCGCTAAAGAAAGAGGTCGGAATCAATACTGCCTGTTCTCCCGGACTCTGCGCGATTCGGTGCAATTACGTCACGATCTCTTACGCGACTTTCAGGCCGGCTTGGATACACAACAGTTCATTCTTCACTACCAGCCCATTATTGATCTGCAAACCGGCAACATCATCAAGGCCGAAGCCCTGATTCGCTGGCAACACCCAACGCTGGGCCTGATCCCTCCCGGGGATTTCATCCCACTCGCCGAAGATTCCGGCCTGATCATTCCATTAGGCGACAGCATCTTTCAACAAGCAGCCAAGCAGGCCGCGCTGTGGCGTGACAATATGGAACATTGGGCGGGTGTCAGCATCAACGTCTCGCCTGCACAGTTTCAGCAGAGCGGCCTGGACCCTGAAACCTGGATACAAACCCTTCAGAACCTCGACCTGCCGAATTCAGCCATAACGCTTGAAATCACGGAAAGGCTGCTGCTGGAAAGCGATGAAGACATATACGAAAAAATCCGCACACTCAGGCGCGCCGGCTTTCAGATCGCTTTGGATGACTTTGGCACCGGCTACTCATCACTATCCTATTTACGCCGCGTCGACATCGATATCATCAAGATCGATCAAAGCTTTGTGCGCAACCTGGCGGAAAGCCCAGAGAACATGGTCTTATGCAACGCAATCATTAACATGTCTCACGAATTAGGCCTGAAAGTGGTCGCTGAAGGAATCGAAACCCCTGAGCAGCACGACCTACTACTAGCGGCCGGCTGCGACTTCGGTCAAGGCTATTTATATTCAAGGCCGGTCGCCGCCGACCAATTCAGTGAATGGCTGGAGGCCTACAGCCAGCCATCTTGAAAAGTGCTGGTGAAGCGTTTCGCAATGTAGCGACATCTAAGCGCTAACGCAGCCGGGAGAGCGTACCCGGGCCTCTTTTTGAATCATCCCCCATATTTGCCCACCATAACTGCACCAAGCAAACAGCGTTGCCATACAGCTCGCCTTGTTACGCTGAGCACCAGAGCAGCGTTTCGATAAAAAAAAGCCCGAGATCGTGAGATCTCGGGCAAAATCCACCAAAGGAGGAGGGTGGAGGAGACAACCGTGGCATGTCGGGCTACGAGAGCATTTCTGCTCGAGACCGCGTGGTTAGGGTTAACCACGTTGCGACATCCGATAACTGAAGTTTATCGCTGTTTTTTGTGCAATGCAAGATATTTTTGTTGCGGTGCCACATTTTTCTGTTTCCAAATGTTTCTGATGTGGTGTTTCTGCACAAAGGGCAAGCAGTGCAACTAGCGATAACCCTGAGTTAAGTGAATATTAACACCAACCTAGGGAAAACGCTAGTGTCATCTGATTCACCGCCTAAATCCTATACGCGATCGTGGTCATAACCTTCGACATCAGGCGCATTCCAAGTTTGATCGGCGCTGGCAGCGGCACGGCGCCATGCGTTTCCGCAGTGGTCCGGTGCTCAATTTCATCAATGCGCATTTGCTCCACAATGGCGCGGGAACGCTCGTCCTGAGGGGGGAGCTGTTCCAGATGGCTGTCCAGATGCTGCTCGACTTGCCTCTCGGTTTCGGCCATGAAGCCCAGGTTGTAGGGAATGCCTGCACGACTGGCTACGGCGCCCAGTGAGAATGAACCCAAATACCACAAAGGGTTCAGTATGCTGGGACGGCTGTTCAATTCTTGCAGCCTTTCGTTGCACCACACCAAATGGTCCACCTCTTCTGCCGCTGCTTCATAAAGCACATCACGAATTGCTGCATCGCGGCAAAACATGGCTTGGCCCCGGTATAGCGCCTGAGCGCAGATCTCGCCCACGTGGTTAATACGCATCAGACCTGCGGCGTGCTGTTGCTCAGCAGGAGACAGAGCGTCTTGCTCCTCCACCGCATTCAAGGGCTTGGGCCCAGCAGGATTGGGGCGACCCGCCTGCGCGGAACCATCCAGCACTTGCAACGCCCGCCCGACTTCCGTCAGAATGTCTTCCAATGGGTTGCTACGGCGAGTGAAGCCGGAATGACTGAGATTGCTGCTCTCTGCGACCATTTTTCACCTCGAAGTTGATCCTTAGACCCTGTATTTTCCCATAGACTGGAAAACAGCGGAGATCCCACACCCCGACCCGGCGTTTTCCGCCCGGTCAGCACTCGCGTATTATCATTACCCTTCAGTCCACCTATCAGGAACAAAGATATGCAATGCACCATTGACTGGGGCGGCCCTGAAGGCATGCTCTTCGTTGCACGCACTGGCAGCGGCCACGTGGCCGCCATGGACGGTGCTCCCGAAGGAGGCGGCAACAACCTGGCCCCGCGTCCCATGGAAATGTTGCTGGCCGGCGCAGGCGGCTGCGCGGCCTACGATGTCGTGCTCATCCTGCGGCGCGGGCGTCATGAGGTCACGGGTTGTCAGGTAGCGCTGGATGCAGACCGTGCTGAGACCGACCCCAAGGTCTTCACTCGCATTCATTTCACGTTCACCGTTACCGGAAAGAATCTGCCGCAGGCCGCTGTAGAGCGCGCCGTCCAGCTTTCCCATGAAAAATACTGTTCTGCTTCCGCAATGCTGGGGCGTACGGCAGAAATCACTTATTCCATCAATATGGTAGAAGCCTGAACGGCTATCGGTTCATCATGCAACAGTACGAAAACCTGATGCGCCATGTGTACGAACATGGCGATCACAAGAATGACCGCACCGGCACGGGAACACGCTCGGTATTTGGTCACCAGATGCGCTTTGACCTGCAGCAAGGTTTTCCGCTGGTCACGACCAAAAAACTGCATCTGCGCTCCATCATCATCGAATTGCTCTGGTTTCTGCGTGGCGACTCCAACGTTCGCTGGCTGCAGGAACGGGGCGTCTCAATCTGGGACGAATGGGCGGACGCCCAGGGCGAGCTAGGGCCTGTCTATGGCGTACAGTGGCGCTCATGGCCCACACCTGACGGGCGCCACATCGACCAGATCTCGCAACTACTAGAGCAAATTCGCTCTAATCCTGACTCACGGCGCTTAATTGTGTCCGCCTGGAATGTCAGCGAAATTGCAAATATGGCACTGCCCCCCTGCCATGCCTTTTTTCAGTTCTATGTCGCCAATGGTCGCTTGTCGTGTCAGCTGTATCAACGCAGCGCCGATATCTTCCTAGGCGTGCCCTTCAATATCGCCAGCTACGCGCTGCTGACCCACATGGTGGCCCAGCAATGCGACCTCGATGTGGGCGACTTCATCTGGACGGGCGGTGACTGCCACATTTACAGCAACCACTTCGAACAGGTGGAGCTGCAACTGTCACGCGAGCCTTACCCCTACCCGCGCCTGAATATCAAGCGTCGCCCGGCGTCTTTGTTCGAATATGAGTTTGAGGATTTTGAGATTCTCGACTATCAGCACCATCCGCACATCAAGGCGCCAGTAGCCGTCTAAAACACCACCGCGCCCGCCGACGCCCCCATTGGAAAACAGGAACCACTCACTATGGACGCCCGCCCTCTCTTACAGATTGTCGTAGCCTATGCGCGCAACCGCGTGATAGGTCGTGATAACGACCTACCGTGGCGTCTACCGAGCGATCTGGCCCACTTCAAGCGGGCCACAATGGGATGCCCCATCATTATGGGCCGCAAGACCTGGGAATCGCTGGGGCGCCCCCTACCCGGCCGGCTGAATGTCGTCATTAGCCGCAACCCTGCCTACCAAGCCGAAGGTGCTACGCTGTGCACCAACTTGGAAGACGCCCTGCGCGCTTGCTCTAACGCGCCACGCGCTTGCATCATCGGCGGTGAACAACTCTTTCGTGAAGCCCTGCCAGTCGTGGACGAAATCATCGCCACGGAAATCCACGCCGACATTGAAGGCGACACCTGGTTTCCAGAACTGCTCGCACAAGAATGGGAAGAAATCGAACGACTGCCCCAGCCTGAAGAAAACGGCTTGGAATACGACTACGTCACCTTGCGCCGCAAATAAAATCGGGGTCTGTCCCGGTTTCTTTCGGTTTCTTTGCTGACAAACAGCTGAAACCGGGACAGACCCTTTTTTTACATATAGGCTTCCATTGGCGGGCAGCTGCACACTAGGTTGCGGTCGCCCCAGGCGTTGTCGACGCGCGCTACGGGTGGCCAGTATTTGGCGGTACGCAGGCTGGCGACGGGATAGGCGGCCTCTTCACGGGTGTAGTCGTGATGCCAGTTGTCCACCAACAGCATTTGCGCTGTATGGGGTGCATTACGCAACACGTTATCATCCGCGTCTTTCTCGCCACGCTCAATGGCGGCGATTTCCTGGCGGATGGCGATCATGGCATCGCAGAAGCGGTCGAGTTCTTCGATGCTTTCGGATTCCGTGGGTTCCACCATCAGCGTACCTGGCACAGGGAAGCTCATGGTTGGAGCGTGGAAGCCGAAATCGACCAAACGCTTGGCGATGTCTTCGTTGCTAATACCGCAGGCGTCTTTGATGGGACGGATATCCAGAATGCACTCGTGCGCCACATAGCCCTTAGGCCCTGCGTACAACACTGGGTAGTGGTCGCGCAGACGGGCAGCAATGTAGTTGGCGCTGAGAATGGCGGTTTCTGACGCATCTTTCAGGCCCTGCGCCCCCATCATGACCACATACATGTAGGAAATGGGCAGAATGCTGGCCGACCCAAACGGCGCTGCCGATACCGGCCCCACCGGAGCATCAGCAGCCAGTTTTCCATCCGCACCCACCACACCAGGCAGGTAGGGCGCCAGGTGCGAACGCACCGCAACCGGACCGACGCCCGGGCCACCGCCGCCATGGGGAATGCAGAAGGTTTTGTGCAGGTTCAGGTGAGACACGTCGGAGCCGAACTTGCCGGGTTTAGCCAAGCCCACCATGGCATTCATGTTGGCGCCGTCCAGGTAAACCTGGCCGCCTGCTGCGTGGACGCGTTCGCAGATGTCAGTGATAGCCAGCTCGAACACACCATGGGTGGACGGGTAGGTAATCATCAACGCGGCGAGGCGATCTCCCACTTCATCGATTCGGCGCTGCAAGTCTTCAACATCGACGTTGCCGTTGTCATCGGACGCCACCACCACGACTTCCATGCCTGCCATTTGCGCCGAAGCGGGGTTGGTGCCGTGAGCCGAAGCCGGAATCAGACAGATATCCCGCTGATGCTGACCATTGGCACGATGATAGGCGCGGATAGCCAGCAAGCCGGCATATTCACCCTGAGCGCCCGAATTGGGCTGCAGGCTGATAGCGTCGTAGCCAGTGATGGCGCACAGCGCAGCGGAGAGCTCTTCCACCAACTGTTTATAACCCTGCGTCTGGTCTGCCGGCGCGAAGGGGTGGATCTGCGTAAATTCAGGCCAGGTGATGGGGATCATTTCGGCCGTGGCGTTGAGCTTCATGGTGCAGGAGCCCAACGGAATCATGGTGCGATCGAGGGCGAGATCCTTGTCGGCCAAGCCACGCAGATAGCGCAGCATGTCGGTTTCAGAACGGATACGCGAGAAGATGGGATGCGGCAGGGGTTCGCTGCTACGCAGCAACGCTGCAGGCAGGCCGTCGCCCGCGTCGGCTTCAAGGGTCTCAGCGCTAACCGCCTCTTTGCCCAGTGCTCTTGCGAACACATTCACCAGCGCATGCACGTCTTTCAGCATCACGGTTTCATCCAGCGATACCGCCAGCGTGCTGTCATCCACCACGCGCAGGTTGATGCGCGCCTCGCGGGCGGCATCCAGAATGGCTTGGGTATGCTCGCCCGTTTCAATACACAGCGTATCGAAATAGCTGTCATTACGCACTTTCAAGCCCAGGCTGCCTAGGGCTGCGTTCAAGCGGCCAGTGTGGCCGGCCACGCGTTGAGCAATGCGCTGCAAGCCTTGCGGCCCATGCCAAACGGCATACATGGCTGCCATGACGGCCAGCAACACTTGAGCCGTACAAATATTGGACGTAGCTTTTTCACGGCGGATATGCTGCTCGCGGGTCTGCAACGCCAAACGAAGGGCGGGCGCCCCTTGCGCATCGCGCGACACGCCAACAAGGCGCCCCGGCATATTGCGCTTATACGCATCGCGACAGGCCATAAAACCCGCGTGCGGGCCGCCAAACCCTAGCGGCACGCCAAAGCGTTGCGCGGTTCCCACGGCGATATCAGCGCCCCACTCACCCGGAGGCGTCAGCACAGACAAGGCGAGTAGATCGGTTGCGACCGCAACCAAAGCGCCTTGAGCATGAGCGGCTTCAACCAACGCACGGTAATCCTGGACAGAACCCAGCGTTTGCGGGTATTGCAGCAGCACACCAAAGCATTCGGGCAAGCCTTGCGACTCATCACCAATGACCAGCTCCAGGCCCATGGGCTCGGCTCGGGTGCGCAACACTTCCAGTGTTTGTGGATGGCAGTGCTCAGACGCGAAAAACACATTGGACTTGGAGCGCGAACCCCGCCGCGCAAGCGTCATGGCTTCAGCGGCCGCCGTTCCTTCGTCCAGCAATGACGCGTTGGCGATATCAAGCCCGGTGAGGTCGGCCACCATGGTCTGGAAGTTCAACAGCGCTTCCAACCGGCCTTGCGAGATTTCCGGCTGATAGGGCGTGTAGGCGGTGTACCAGGCAGGATTCTCCAGAATGTTACGCAGAATCACGTTGGGCACGTGCGTGCCGTAGTACCCCTGGCCGATATAGTTGCGGTAGATTTCGTTGCGCCCCGCAATCTCCTTCAGCCGTGCCAGTGCATCATGCTCTGAAAACGGGCCGGGGACCTCAAGAGGGGATTCATCAAGAATGCTGGCCGGAACGATGTCGTGAATCAGTTCAGACAGCGAAGACGCGCCGATGGTTTCAAGCATGCGCGCCCGTTCGTCTGCGACCGGGCCGATATGACGGCCCTGGAACTCAGTATTGGGATCGAGATTGGAATACATGGTTCAGAGCGTTGCCTCGTAGCCAGCGGCATCGAGCAGGTTATCGAGATCGGCAGGGTTTTCGGGCTTAAGCTTGAAAATCCAGGTGTCGTGCGCCGCCTGGTTGATCAGGTCGGGCTGGTCGTTCAGTGCTTCATTGAACGCCACCACTTCGCCGGCAACCGGTGCGTAAATATCGGAAGCAGCCTTAACGGACTCCACGACTCCGGCTACCTCTCCGGCTTGCAGTGCAGCGCCGACATTGACGTCGCCCACGAATACCAGGTCGCCCAGTTGCTCTTGTGCGTTATCGGTAATGCCAACCACCACCACGTCGCCTTCGAGACGCGCCCATTCATGAGAAGCTGCATACTTGCGATCGGTAGGAAGACTCATGTCACACCTCTTGAGAAAAATTTGAATTTCGGTTGAGTTATTAAACGAACAGCTGGACTACAGTTTGTAAAACGGAAGTCAATTACCCGACTCAGACCAGCACTTTTCCTTGACGCACAAAAGGCATGGAAACAATGCTGGCTGCCACCCATTTACCACGGATTTCAACTTCGGCCTGTTCCCCGGCTTGGGCGCCGACAGGCACACGCGCCATGCCAATGGACACGCCCATGGTGGGCGACATGGTGCCACTGGTGACCACACCCTCGCCTTGAGCGGTACGCACTTTCATACCAGTGCGCATTACGCCACGCTCATTCAGCTTAAGGCCGACCATCCCTTCTTGCGGAGTGAAGCCTTCGATAGCGTCGCGGCCGATAAAGTTGCGCTCGGCATCCTTGAAAGACACGGTCCAGCCCAATGCAGCAATAAGCGGGTTGACGTCCTGGTTCATTTCGTTGCCGTAGAGATTCATGCCGGCCTCCAGCCGCAGCGTATCGCGGGCACCCAAGCCGCAAGGCCGTACACCGGCGGCGACCAGATCATTCCAGAGTGCCTCGACGGCGCTCGCGGGCACGACGATTTCAAAACCGTCTTCACCGGTATACCCGGTACGAGCCACCATGACGTCACCTTCCAGCAGGGCACCGGTAAAGGGAACCAAGGATTCAGTTGAGGCGCGCCATTGCGGCCTGACCTGCCAGACGCGTTCGCGGGCTTCCGGCCCTTGCACCGCCAGCATGGACAGTTCACGCTGAGCGATGATGCTGACATCGAAGCCTTCACGCTGAGCAACGGCTTGTATCCATTCGAGGTCGGTTTCCGCCGTGCCCGCATTCACGACCAGGCGCCAGGATTCGGGGCTGAAAAAGTAAACGATAAGGTCGTCGATCACGCCGCCCCGCTCATTCAGCATGCAAGAATAAAGCGCCTTGCCGGGTACCGACAGGCGCTCGACGTCGTTGGCCAGCAGGCGTCGCAAAAATGCTTTGGAATGAGGCCCCCGGATGTCCACATTCAGCATGTGGGAGACATCGAACATGCCGGCGGCTTGGCGCACAGCATGATGCTCTTCGATTTGGGAACCATAGGCGACCGGCATATTCCAGCCGCCGAAATCCACCATGCGCGCACCTGCGGCGACATGGGCATTGAACAAGGGGGTTTGTTTCAAGACAGCAGTCATGGACGAAAACTCCGGATAAGAGGCATATAAAAACGGACGGCCCGGCTGTTAAGCAGCCAAACCGCCCTTCTGTCCTTTTGCCTGAGAGTTGACCCGCACACAATACGAGTGTTCACCTTCGGCGCCCGCTGCGTGGGCGCAATGCCACCGGCGAGTCTCTCCAGAGCGCCGCCTTGCCCAGCGTGGGGCAATGCAGGAGTGGTACGGGATACCTGAGCGATTATGGGCGTTTGCGCCTTCGGTGGCCGCTTAAAGCAGCTCTCTCCCACTCTCTGCAATGACAGCAAGGCTGAAGAATAACCGATAGTCGCGACAGCGTACAGTTCAGATCTTACAGGTCATACCAGCAAAGCGCGCCCACAAGCCACGGCTGACGACCAGGCCCACTGAAAGTTATAGCCGCCTAACCAGCCGGTGACATCCACTGCCTCGCCAATGAAATACAGGCCGTCGACTTTGCGGGCCTGCATGCTGCGCTGATCGAGTTCATCGGTGTCCACACCACCACGCATGGCCTCGGCCTTGCGATAGCCTGCTGTGCCAGTTGGCGTCAATTGCCAGCGGTGGATGCCGTCGGCTAATGCCTGCAGTTGGCGGTCCGGCACATCGGCGAGCCGCGCTTGCGCTAACCCCCCGCCCGCCTGCGCCAGCCATTGCTCCGCCAATCGACGGGGCCATAGCCCTGACAGAGCCGTTGTGAGTTGTTGTCGGCTGCCTTGCTTGGCGGCAAGCAAGGCTTCGGCAAGGTCGGTGTCTGGCGCCAAATCAATTTCGATGACCTCACCCGGATTCCAAAACGTGGAGATTTGCAAAATCGCCGGCCCGGATAACCCCCTATGGGTAAACAGCAGGTCTTCCAAAAACGGCACAACCGGTGTGCCGCCCTTGCCACCCTGGCGCACGCCTTTCCCTCCCCCCCCAGGACGCTTAGGCGACGAGGGCTGAGCGGTTCGACCAGACGCCTGCGACGGTGAATGGCTACTACCGGGCGCATTCCGCACCACGACCTCCAACGCCACCCCACTTAATTCGGCGAACTTGGCCCACTGTGCGGCATCAAACACCAGCGGAACAAGCGCCGGCCGCGGCTCCACCACTTTCAAGCCGAACTGGCGGGCAATACGCAAGGCAAAATCGGTGGCGCCCAGCTGCGGAATCGCCATGCCTCCGGTGGCCAAGACCAATTGCCGCGCTTCTATGCCCCCAGAGGAAGTTTGCAAGCGAAAACCGTGCTCAGCCTGCTCGACACTTTCCACACTGCAGGGCATGCGCCAGACCACGCCTGCGTCTTCACATTCGGCACGCAGCATGTCGATGATCTGTTCTGAAGATTCATCGCAAAAAAGCTGGCCCCGATGCTTTTCGTGCCAGCGTATGCCGTGGCGCTCGACCAGATCAAGAAAATCGCGCGGGCCGTAGCCGGCCAACGCTGAGCGGCAAAAGTGAGGGTTGCGCGAAACGAACTGAGCCGGTGTGGCTCCAATATTGGTGAAGTTGCAGCGCCCGCCGCCCGAAATACGGATCTTTTCAGCCAGTTTGCGGGCGTGGTCGATAAGCACCACTTTGAGCCCGCGCTGCCCTGCCACCGCAGCCGCCATCATGCCGGCCGCGCCTGCTCCAATGATGGCGACATCGAAACTTGCCCGCCTGCTCACGTGATAGCGCTTTCTTTGATGCAGTCCACGTAATAGCGCAGATTACCGTCGGAGTCGGTATCCGTTCCCAAGCCGTGTACATAGGTTTCAAAACCCGGGAAATTAGCGTTGAATTCGCGCGCGAATTGCAGGTAATTCACGATGCGCTGGTTAAACCGTTCACCGGGAATCAGCAAAGGAATACCCGGCGGGTATGGCGTGAGCAATACCCCGGTAACACGGCCTTCGAGTTCGTCAATGGAGACCCGCTCAGAATCCCGGTGCGCCATCTTTGCGTAGGCGTCAGACGGCTTCATGGCCGGAATCATATCGCTCAGGTAAACCTCTGTCGTCAGCCGGGCGAGGTCGTATTTTTTATACGCCTGATGAATTTTCTGGCATAGGTCACGCAAGCCCATCCGCTCGTATATGGGATGCTGTTTGCAGAAGTCCGGCAAGATACGCCACATAGGCTGGTTGCGATCGTAGTCGTCCTTGAACTGCTGCAAGGCAGTGACCAGCGTATTCCAGCGGCCCTTGGTAATGCCGATGGTGAACAGGATGAAGAAGGAATATAGGCCGGTTTTTTCAATGACCACACCATGCTCAGCCAAAAACTTGGATACCAGTGCAGCAGGAATTCCGGAGTCTGCAAACGTACCGGAAATATCCAGCCCCGGCGTCACAATCGTGGCCTTGATGGGGTCGAGCATATTGAAGCCATCGGCTAGATCGCCAAACCCGTGCCATTCGTCGCCCGATACCAGTAACCAGTCTTCGCGATGGCCAATGTCATCAGCCGGCAGACGGTTTGGCCCCCACACCTTGAACCACCAGTCATTGCGGCCATATTCGGATTCCACCTTGCGCATGGCACGACGGAAATCCATGGCTTCAGAAATGCTTTCTTCCACCAAGGCCGTCCCACCCGGGGGCTCCATCATGGCGGCTGCAACGTCGCAGGACGCAATAATGGCGTACTGCGGCGACGTTGACGTGTGCATCAAGTAGGCTTCGTTAAACACGTTGCGATCCAGCTTACGTGTTTGGGAATCCTGTACGGTAATCTGCGAGGCCTGTGAAAGGCCTGCCAGCAGCTTGTGCGTCGAGTGTGTCGCAAACACCATGGCATCTTTGCTGCGCGGACGCCCTTCGCCAATGGCATGCATGTCTTTATAGAACTCGTGAAACGCGGCATGCGGCAGCCAGGCTTCATCGAAATGCAGGGTATCGATATAGCCTTCCAGTTTGCTCTTGATAGTTTCTACGTTGTAGATCACGCCATCGTACGTGCTTTGCGTCAACGTCATGATGCGTGGACGCTTATCCTTGGCATGGCGCGCAAAGGGGTTGGCTTCGATCTTGCGCTGGATGTTTTCCGGCTCGAACTCTTCGAGGGGAATGGGCCCGATGATGCCCAAGTGGTTGCGCGTCGGGCGCAGGAACACCGGAATCGCCCCCGTCATGGTGATGGCATGCAAAATGGACTTGTGGCAGTTGCGATCCACCACCACTACGTCGTCGTTGGCCACATTAGCGTGCCAGACAATTTTGTTCGACGTAGATGTACCATTGGTCACGAAAAAGCAATGGTCTGCGTGGAAAATACGCGCCGCATTGAGCTCCGACTCGGCAATCGGGCCGGTGTGGTCCAGCAACTGGCCCAGTTCGTCCACTGCATTGCAGACGTCGGCGCGCAACATGTTTTCACCGAAGAACTGGTGGAACATCTGCCCGACGGGGCTCTTCAAAAACGCTACCCCACCGGAATGCCCTGGGCAATGCCAGGAATACGACCCGTCGGCTGCATAATTCAGCAGCTCACGGAAAAAGGGCGGCGCCAGGCTGTCGAGGTAGGCACGCGCTTCGCGAATGATGTGACGCGCCACGAATTCCGGCGTGTCCTCAAACATGTGAATGAAACCGTGCAGTTCCCGCAAGATATCGTTAGGGATATGCTGCGATGTCCGCGTCTCACCGTACAGGTAGATTGGAATTTCATCGTTGCGAAAACGCAGTTCACCAATGAAGGCGCGCAAGTTCTTGATGGCCTTGGCGACATCTTCAGGGGAATCAACGTCGAATTCTTCGTCGTCGATGGAAAGAATGAACGCACTGGCGCGGCTTTGCTGCTGCGCGAACGAGGTCAGGTCACCATAACTGGTCACGCCCAGCACTTCTACGCCTTCCGCCTCAATGGCGGCAGCCAGCGCACGGATACCAAAACCGGATGCGTTCTCGGAACGATAGTCTTCGTCAATGATGACGATGGGAAAGCGGAATTTCATTCCGTAGCTCCTGCTAGGTGCGAGGGAGGGTGACCCCAAGCTGACCCTGATATTTGCCCTGGCGATCGCGATAGGAAGTCTCGCACACTTCATCGCTTTCAAAGAAGAGCATCTGGGCACACCCTTCGCCGGCGTAAATCTTGGCCGGCAGAGGCGTGGTGTTGGAGAACTCCAGCGTGACATGCCCTTCCCATTCGGGTTCCAGAGGGGTCACGTTAACAATGATTCCGCAACGGGCATACGTGCTCTTGCCCAGGCAGACAGTCAAAACGCTGCGCGGAATGCGAAAGTATTCGACCGTGCGCGCCAACGCAAAGGAGTTCGGGGGAATAATGCACACATCGCCCTGGAAATCGACGAATGATTTTTCGTCAAAGGCCTTGGGGTCGACGATGGTCGAATTGATGTTGGTGAAAATCTTGAACTCATTGGCGCAACGGACATCATAACCGTAGCTGCTTGTGCCATAGCTAACGATGCGTTCGCCATTAACGGAACGCACCTGGCCGGGCTCGAATGGTTCAATCATGCCGTCAGCTGCGGCACGCCGGATCCAGCGATCACTTTTTATGCTCATGGCCTCAACCTTTGAAAATGGCATGCATTTTAGCCTCTTGAGGCTGCAGCATTACTTCATTCTGTGGTTTCCGGCTTTCTTTCGCGTGAAAACCAACGGTACACCAGCGCCAAGCCATTGATTGTGCCTACGCTGGCTTCAGCCGTCAGCCCCCTGCGCAGGCGATAACTGGCTCGCGCCACGGTTCCGGTGTCCGACAGCGCCTGCCGGATGATGAGCGTCACGCCATTGGAAAGCCGCTTACTAATATTGACGAAACGACGTTCAATATCACTGGTGCCGGTATCCAGACCGCTGACCACGCTTTCCACCGGCAACACGCTGGCCACGCTAGCCAATTCGCCCGATCGCAAGCTGACCTCGTCGATTCCGAAGCGCCGATAAAAGGGTTCACCATCGCTCAGGAAGGAGGTACCCACGGAGAATAGCAGCGCCATATCTCCCCCGCTTTCGTCAGGCCCATGCCCCAGCAACAGCCAAGACAGTTTTTCAATCTCACTGACGGCGGGGTAGGAAACCAGCCCGATGCGCGGGCTACGAGCGGTGCCCGACACGCGCACGCCGGCCTCCACAGCCAGCCCGGTTCGCAGGGCTTCGATATCAAGCACGGGGCGAGTGATATCGCCTTGAAACGTAATAGCCCCCCGACGCAATTGCAGGCGCTGGCCATAAGCCTCAATGGCCCCGCCGCGCGTTCGTAAGGCGCCAATCCCGGTCAGCTTGCCTTCCTTCATCAGCACGCGCATATTGCCCACCAGACCGGAGTTCAAACCATAACCGGTGAGATAAAACCGTGGCCCCAGATCGACTTCGAGATCCAACGTAATGCCCAAGGGCACGCTGACTTCCTGTTCTTCGCCCGGGCGTATGACCACCACATCGCTATCGACAGTGGGAATGCCCCCCAACATATCCAGGTCGAACCAACCTGCGTCAGCATTGAGCTTGCCGGTAATGGCCATGTCAGGCAGCGCCACATCCAAGTGAATATTGCCCGTCATCATGGCGTAGCGGTCAGCTCGCTGCAAAATCGGGAAGCGGTATAGCTCGACATCCACCGCACCGCCTGATTCAAACAGCTTCCATTCACCCGTCACAACCAACGAGCCGCCCTTGGCATCCGGGTTGGTGTTCACCCATTCTGAGGTACGCCATTCCTTGGGTTCTGCCCGTAACCGCGCCGGAAACTCCAGCCGTTCCAGCACCAGACGGTCGTTATCCAAGCGGGCGTTCAAGGTTCCATCCAGCAATCGAACCCCCTGGTCGATCATGACCACGCGAAGCTGCCGGCCATTTATGGCTCCCGCAGTGGCCCAACTGCCATCGGGCCTGCTGTCTAGTTTTACCTGCGCCTGCACAGCACCACCCAGCTCAAGTGCGTCGCCTAACAACAGGCTGGTCCAACCCAGGTCTGACACTGCCGCATCAATGGTGACACTCTTTACGTCGGCGGGATTGAGAGTGATGCCGCCACCAGGCGAGGCATGCACCAGCGTGGTCGCCTTAGCATTGACCTCCCCCATTTTGCGCGTGCTGATTGCCAAGTCGGCATTCAGCCGACTGGTTGCCACAGCGGTACGGGCCAGAGCCAGATCC
Source organism: Achromobacter sp. F4_2707 (assembly GCF_047501535.1). Taxonomy (NCBI): domain Bacteria; kingdom Pseudomonadati; phylum Pseudomonadota; class Betaproteobacteria; order Burkholderiales; family Alcaligenaceae; genus Achromobacter; species Achromobacter sp. F4_2707. Next base: position 496 of record NZ_JAZDRJ010000012.1, on the reverse strand, counting down.
AATGCCAGGTTCTCAAGCTCAAGCGGGAAAGGCATGTCGCCGGGCACCATGAGGTCGCCTGCCAGCCTTCGCAGACTCACTTTTCCTTGATGGGCCCCGTCAAACGCCAGGCTCCAGTCCAAGGCCAACTCCATTTGCCAATCATCGGCCGAGCGGGCTCCACGCACTTTGACGCCGCCACGCTCGTTTTTCTGCAACGCTGCGATGTCAAAATCCACGCCAATTTGTTCGAGCACCTGTGGCGACACGATAAAACGCTCAATATTGCCCTGTGTCTCCCAGCGCCCAGACCCGCCCTTTGAGCCCCCGTGCTGCACACGCAGCATTGGAAGTTGGTTCACGCTCAGCTGTAGTTGAGTCGCGCCTGCCACCCATTGCCAATCGGGGGCCACCGCTCGTGGAGCAAAACGAAGCTCCAGAGGCGAACCCAGTCGGGCGCTCAGGTGCGCATGGTCGACCTCCAACGTGGAAACCCGCCCCCGCCAGCCTTCGGGCT